>NZ_JBHYMC010000012.1:0-143501 GCF_042742535.1 Streptomyces sp. NPDC058880 | reverse complement strand
CTCCCGCCCTCGGCGGGAGAACGGCCGGTGACGGGCGAGCGGAGGGCGGTCGCCGCCCCGGTCGTGACCGCCCGGTCCGAGGCCGGGCCCGGCAGGAGTGCTGGGCCATGTGAGGGCGGCTCCTCAAGCCCGCCCGGGCCCTGTCCGAAGGAGAGGGAGGCCGCACCTGGACACCGGCGAGGGCGCGGCCGTCTCCTGATGACCGCCCATCTCCCGGGGAGTACCTCCATGCGCCTGCTCGTCCGCCTGACCGTCGCCGCCCTGATCGCGGCTGCCCCCGCACGCGCCGGCGCCGCGGCCGCGGACGTTCCGGAACCCGTGCCGGCTCCGCTCCTGCTGCCCGCCGCCGCGGTTCCCGGCGCGTTCATCGTCAGCCTCGACGACGGCGTGGACGCCGGCGCCCTCGCACACCGGCTCGGACTGGAGCCCACCTTCGTCTACGAATCGGCGATGAACGGCTTCGCGGTGCCGCTGACCCCCGGCCAGCTGGACGACGTCCGCACCACCCCCGGGGTGCGCTCGGTGGAGGCCGACGCGGAGATCTCGGCCCCACCGACGCCGCCCGGCCCGGCCGCACCGTCCGCCGCCCGGGCCCCTGCACCGACATGGGGCCTGGACCGCATCGACCAGCGGACCCTCCCGCTCGACGGTCACTTCACCACCGGCGGCGACGGCGCCGGCGTGACGGCCTACGTCCTCGACACCGGCATCGACTACTCCCACCCCGAGTTCGAGGGCCGGGCCGAGCCCGGTTTCGACGCCGTCGGGGACGGCGGTGGCGGCCAGGACTGCGAAGGCCACGGCACCCACGTCGCGGGCACCATCGGCGGCCGGACGTACGGCGTCGCACGCTCCGTGCGCCTGGTCAGCGTCCGCGTACTCGGCTGCGACGGCCGGGGCGACCACTCGGCGGTCATCGCCGGACTGGACTGGGTGGCGGCGAACGCCCGGCAGCCCGCTGTACTCAACGTCTCCCTGGGCGGTGGCCGCTCCGAGGCCGTCAACCGGGCCGCCACCGCCGTGGCCGAGGCCGGCACCCTCCCGGTCGTCGCCGCCGGGAATGCGGCGGCCGACGCCTGCACGGTCTCCCCGGCCTCGGCGGAGCGGGTGGTGACCGTGGCCGCCAGCAGCCGGCGCGACGAGCAGTCCCGCTTCTCCAACCGTGGCGAGTGCGTGGAGATCCACGCCCCCGGCGAGCAGATCGATTCCGCGCTGCTCGGCGGCGGCACCATCGCCCTCGACGGCACGTCCATGGCCGCCCCGCACGTCACCGGAGCGGGCGCCCTCTACAAGGCGGCCCATCCGGCGGCCGCCCCGCAGGAGGTCGCCGGGTGGCTCGTGGAGAAGGCCACCGAGGACGTCCTGACCGGCACCGACGCAGGCAGCCCCGGCCGACTGCTGTTCACGGACGGCATGTGACGGACGGTCGTCGCCCGTCCTCAGCCGCCCGCCGCCGGTTCGGGGCCGAACCGGCGGACGGGACCCTGCTCAGCCGAGACGCGTGAGCCTCGTCCCGAACGAGGGCTCCGCCAGAGCTCCCTTGACGGCCACCGGGACGCTCTTGGCGCCCTCACCCTCACCCGCCGTCAGCACACCGACCTCCGTCCCGGACTTCGCCGTGCGCGGGAGCGCTGAGGAGCCGGCGTCGAGGGACAGCCTGAACCGCTGCCCGGGCACGCTGGTCACGTTCAGGTCCTTGACTGCCACGAGCGGAGTACGGCCGCCGAGTCCGTCGTCCACGTAGCCGACGACGTCGCCCTTGCGGACGAGCGGGCCGGAGGCGAGGGCCGTCCGTACCGCTTCGATGATCTTCTTGCTGTTCGTCTTCACCAGGGCCAGGCTGTTGAGGGCGTCCACGTCCGGGGCGGGCGCGCGCTGTTCCATCAACGAACCGACGATCAGCTCGGTCTCCTCGCCGACCGTCTTGTAGGCCGCCCACACGAAGGTGCCGCCGGCGGGTGTGCTGGAGCCGGTCTTGATCCCGCGGATGCTGAGGTTGGAGTCGGTGAGCAGGTGGTTGTTGTTGACGAGCTTCTCGCCCAGGCCCTTGATGGAGGCCTCCGGCAGGGCGACGATCGCCCGGAAGGCGTCGTCCTTCATCACCGCCTCGGCGAGTCTCAGCTGGTCGGCGGCCGTGCTGACGGTGCCCGCGTCCAGACCGCTCGGGTCGGTGTACGTGGTGTCCTTCATGCCGAGTTCCCGGGCGGCGGCGTTCATCTTCTCCACGAACGCGGCCTCGGAATCGGTGCCCGTGTCCCAGCGCGCCAGCAGACGGGCGATGTTGTTGCCCGAGGGGATCATCAGCATCTTCAGCATGTCCTGCTGGCTGAACCTCGACCCGGCGGTGAGACCCCTGATCCGGGATTCGTGCTCGGAATTTCCGTCCGCCACCGCCTTCGCATCGACGGTGATGTCCGGGCCGGCCTCGTTCTTGCGCAGCGGATGGCCCTTGAGGATCACGTAGGCCGTCATGATCTTGGCGACGCTGGCCGTCGGTACGGGCCGCTGCTCACCGAAGGTGCCGATGTCGCCGGAACCGACGACGCGGACGGCTCCCTGGCCCTGGCCGGGCCACGGCATGGAGAACTGCCCGTCGACGGTGTGCTCGGTCTCCGCGGCGACGAGCCGGGGGGCGGGCAGGGGCCGCAGCATCTGGCCGCCGATGCAGGCACCGGCGAGCAACAGCAGAATCGGCGTCCACACCTTGACGCGGCGCAGCACGGTCCGGCGAGGGGTCTCCGGCGGGGGAGGGGTGTTGGTGAGCTCGGCCAGCAGGTCCAGCGGCGGCAGGGGGCCCGGCGCGGCCGGCTGCGCGGGCGCCTGAGGCAGGGGGCGCGCCGCGACGGCCGCCGGCGCGTCGGGATCCTTCAGCGCGACGAACCGGCTCGTCCGCTCCGGGTCGGAAACCGCATCCGAGTCCGGATCGGAGTCCGACACCGGATCGGATTCCCCTGCACGCGCCGCCTCTTCACGTGCCGCCTTGTCACGTACTGCCGCCCAGGACGGCACCTTCGGAGCGGTTCCGGCGGCGGACGCCTTCTCGCCCACACCGGCGCCTGCGGTGCCGGGCGTCTCCCCAGCCTTGCGGTCCGGAGCGGCGGCGCCCGGCGCGCGCAGGGTCTGCGTGCGCGAGTCTTCGGCGTCGGCGTCGGCGTCGGCGTCGGCGTCGGCCTCGACCTCGGCCTCAGGTTCAGGCTTGCTCCGCGCCTTGCGGTCCTCGGCGGTGGCGCGGGGGAGGCGGAGGATCTGCGTGCGCGAGTCCCCGGCGTCCGCTGCCGGTTCGGCGTCGGTGTCGGCATCGGTGTCGTCGTCGGGGGCGTCGGCCCGGGGGTCTTCGGTTCGGGCACCGCTGTCAGCGTCAGCGTCAGCGTCGGCGTCGGCGTCGGCGTCGGCGTCGGCGTCGGCGTCGGCCTCGGGGTCGGGGCCGGCCGGTGCCTCGGCCGCGGGCTCGGCGTCCGGGGCGGCGGCGCTGGGCCCGTCGTCCCGGGCATAGGTGTCGGCCGGTGTGTCGGCCGCGGGCTCGTCGTCCGCCGAGGCGGCGTCCGGCGTCTTCCCCGCGCCGGCGTCCGCCCGGCTTTCCTTCCGCGCCGTCGAAGGGGTCTGCGCGGACTCCTGGTCCGCTTTGGTTTCGGCCGTGTCCTCCGGCTCGTCGTCCGACCCCGTCGCGGGCCGCGATGCGTCCGCCGCGGTGTCTTCGGCCTCCGCGTTCGTGTCCGCCGAAGGGGACCCCGCCTTCCCGGGTTCCGCCCCCGCGACGGTGGTTCCCGTGTCCTTCGGGTCGTCCGAGGAACCGTCCGTCACTGTTACCGCCTTCATCCAAGCCCCGCCTTGCCGTTCACACCGTGCAGATACCTTCGACGGGCAGCCGAGAGGGCCCCGCCACGCTGCTAGATGCGGGCCCCGCACCACGCGTTCCCCGACCCCGATCTTGTGACCGTTCGGTCATATTCGGTGAGTACGCCTACTCATGACCGCACCGCCGCCGCCGTCGACCATGGAGCGCGACCCCACCGCACGAACGAACGGGCCCGCCCATGCTCAGCCGAATCGCCGCCGCCCTGGTCCCCGCCTTCGGGCGGCTCACCGTCACCGCCGACCCCGGTGCCCGGCCCGCCACCGGTTCCATCCTCGTGGCCAACCACACCTCGCTCGCCGACCCCGCCGTCGTGGTCACGGCCCTGCGCCGGCACGGGATCGAGCCGGTCATCCTGGCCACCGCCGGTCTCTGGCGCGTACCTCTGCTGGGCCCCGCACTGCGCCGCGAGGGGCACATCGCCGTTCACCGCGGCACCGCCCGGGCCGGCGACGCGCTGGACGCCGCCGCCGTGGCCCTCGCCTCGGGCCGCAGCGTGCTGCTCTACGGCGAGGGCCGGCTGCCGACGCGCCGCGACGCGGGGGAGACCGCTCCGGGCCCCTTCCGCAGCGGACTGGCCCGGCTCGCCGCCGCCACGGGAGCCCCCGTCGTACCCGTGGGCCAGGCCGGCTCCCGCCGGCTGTGCTCCGGCAGCCGCGCGAAGCAACTCGCCGGGGTCCTCACGGCGCCGCTGCGCCGGCCCTGCCTGCACGTACACATCGGGGCGCCGCTGCACCTTCCCGCCGGGGTGCCCGAGGCGACCGACCGGGTCCGTGAGGCCGTCACCGAGGCCTGGCGCACCGCCGCGTCCGCCGTCGGGGAGGCCCGCGCGGCAGGATGACGGATCAGGCGGTGCTGTGCCCGAGCAGGACATGGGGCGTGGCCTCGCGATCGGCATCCGTGTCGACGAAGGACACCACCAACGGGGTGCTGCCCGTCGGGCCGCCGGCGGTCGCGCGCAGCCGGTAGCGCTCGACCCGAACGGCATCACGGGCGAGGGGACGGCCTCCCGCAAACAGCGACAGGGGCTTGACATCGTTCGCCACGCGCAGTTCGGCCGGACGCCAGGTGCCGGAGGCCTGGTCGAGGCGCTCCAGCAGGAAGCCCGGACCGTCGTCCGGCCGGTCACCCGGTTCGCCGACGAGCATCTCCATCTGGAAGGTCACGAGCAGATGCCGGTAGTCGGCGGAGTTCCCGTTCCGCAGGGTCACGGTGAACTCCTGCGCGGCGCCGCCCCGTACGAGGCCGAGCCGGCCGCCGCGGGTGGCCACGGCAGCGGTCAGGCGGGTCGGAGCCGGAGGCGGCGTCACCGGCGGAGCCGCCGAACGGGGCGCGGCGGTCGTGGCCGCGACGGTGGGCGCGGCCGTGGCCGACACCGACGGCGACACCGACGGCGATGCCGATGCCGACGGGGATGACGACGGCGACAGGGATGACGAGGACGCCGGCGTGGCCTGCGTGTCCCCGCCGTCCCCGTTCCCGCATCCGGAACATCCGGCGAGCAGGGCGGCGGCTGCGGCCGCGGCACGCAGGCCGCGGCGGCGAGGTCTGGCTACGGGCATGGGTTCGGTTCCCCCGGGGTCGACGACGTCAGGAACCTAACCGGCGAGCTTCGGCCCCACGAGCCCGATCGGGCCTCGGGGCGGCGACGATCCGGTCACGGAGGAGGCAGGCCGGTCCCGCGGCCGCCCTCAGCCGAGCGGCTTCTCGAAGCTGAAGGCGGTCACGGCCATCCGCTCGCGGAAGTAGAAACGGTGCGCGTCGGTCCGCTGGGTGCCGGAGTCGAGGGTGAGGGCGGTGCACCGGGAGGCGCGGGCGTGCTGCTCCAGGTGCGTGAGCAGTGCGTGTCCCACGCCGCCGGAACGGGCGGTGGCCGAGGTGACCAGATCGTCCACGTAGAGCTTGCGGACCATGGACGTGTTGGCCACGATCCGCCAGCCCGCCGCGCCCACGCACACACCGTCCGCGTCGTAGACCGCCGTGAAGCGCAGTCCTTGGGCCCGGCCCTCGGCGACGACTGAGAGGAAGAGCTCCTCGGTGAGATGCGGACGCAATTCGAGCAGCACGGGGAGCAGGTCGGAGACGAGCCGGGCGTCACCGGGCTCCAGGTCGATGATCTTCACGGCGGCAGGGTACGGGACCCGATGCGGTGGCGGCACGCACGAGTGTCCGAAGTGGGAACCCGCCGTCCGCATGCCGGACACGGTCCACGGTTGTCGGCCCCCGGCCCTACTGTTGATCACGTGAGCCCGACTCCTGACCAGCGCCCGGCCCCCGACCGCAGCCTCGCCGAGATCAACGCCGACATCCGCTGTCTGTTCGCGCGCGCCGAAGGCCGCCTCTCCGACGCGGAGCGCATCCGTCACGCCGCCCTGCTCCGGGAATGGGCCGCGGTCATGCGGGCCTCGGTGGTCCCGGCCGCCTGAGCGAACAGCTGCCGTCGTAGCCGCGCCGCGCGAAGCGCCCTGGGCCCGGCCGCGCACCGGCCCCGCTCGCCGAGGCGTTCAGGCGCCCGCGGACCGGCTGAGGACGCGCCGGAGCCAGCGGGTGCGGGCGGCACGGGCCTCCCGGCTGAGGGCCGCGTTCGGCGCGACGGTGTCGAACCCGTGGAAGGCCCCTGGCCATACGTGCAGTTCGGCCTGACCGCCCGCCTGCCAGATCGCGTTGGCGTAGGCCACGTCCTCGTCGCGGAACGTCTCGGCCGACCCGACGTCGATGTAGGCCGGGGGCAGTCCGGACAGGTCCGCGGCACGTGCGGGAGCCGCGTACGGCGGCACATCCGGGGTGCCGTACAGGTCGCCCAGCAGCGCCTGCCACGCCGTCGCGTTGGAGGACCGGTCCCAGACGTCGACGCCGGTCATCTGGCGGCTGGAGAAGGTGTCGCCGCGGTCGTCGAGCATCGGGCACAGCAGCAATTGGCCGATGGGCCGGGGCCCGCCCCGGTCACGGGTGAGCAGGGCGAGCGCCGCGGCGAGGCCGCCGCCGGCGCTCTTCCCGCCGATGACGATGCGCTCCGGGTCGATACGCAGCTCCGCGGCGTGCGCGGCCGCCCAGACCAGACCGGCGTAGCAGTCCTCCACCGGTCCGGGATGGCGTACCCCGGGAGCCAGCCGGTACTCGACGGAGACGACGGCCGTCTCCAGAGGTAGGGCCCACTCGCGGAGCAACTGGGGAAGCACGACCGATGCGTTGCCCAGGATCATGCCGCCGCCGTGCATGTAGTAGAGCAGTGGAAGAGCCTCGTCGAGGCCGGCGGGCCGCGCGCTCAGCAGCGTCACGTCCGGGCCGCCGGGCGGCCCGGGCACGCACAGCTCGTCGACCTCGAAGCACCCGCCGGCGCGAAGCTCCGGCACGGTCGGCCGCGGCCGCTCGGCGACGTCCCGCTCCTGCCGGGCGGCGAGGTTCTCCGGAGTGAACGGCTCCCCGGCCTTCCCGTCCGCCCCGTCCGCCGAGACCGCCAGCGCGGCGGCCAGTTCGGCGTCGAACGGCGGCGCACACCGCACCGCGGAGTCGGGTCCGGGCCCGTTTCGCGCGAGATCCATGCCCCCCAGTCAACCACCCGCCCCGGCCCGCCTACTCCCCACCGCCCGGCGACCGCGCCGCCGCTGCCGCGCGCTCACGCAGCCGCCGTTTGTCCGGCTTGCCCCGCGCGGTGAGCGGGATCTCCCGTACCCAGAACACCGCGGTGGGCCGGTGCGCCCGCGCCAGTGTCCGTTCCACCAGGTCGCAGGCCTCGTCGGCCAACCCCGGCCCCGGCACGCGACCGGCCGCCGGGACCAGGAAGGCGCACACCTGCTCGCCGGTGAGCTCGCTGTGCCGGCCCACCACCACGGCCTGCGCGACCGCGGGATGCCGGGCGAGCGCCGCCTCCACGGGCACGCAGTACACGTTGTCCCCGTCGACCATCACCACGTCCGCGTCCCGGTCGTCGAGGTACAGGTAGCCGGCCCCGTCGAAGTGCCCGAGGTCACCCGTCCGCAGCCAGCCGTCGCGCACCGCCTCCGCCGTCGTCCCGGACCGGCCCCAGTAGCCCGACATCATCGCCGCCGACCGGATCCACACCGCACCCGTCTGCCCGGCGGCCACCACCGCACCCCGTCCGTCCCGCACCTCGGCCTCCACCCCCGCGACGGGCCTGCCGACCGAAGCCAGCAGCTCGGGCCGCCCGCCCACCCCCGCGTCGTGGTCGGCGGGCGTCAGCCGGCAGATCACCCCTGCCTCGTTCGTGCCGTAGCCCTGCCGCCAGCGCCCGCCCCAGCGCGTCACCGCCTCCCGCAGCCGCTCCGGATGGACCGGCGAGTCCCCGTACGAGACGATCGCCAGCCCGGGCACTCCGTGGGCGGTCGCGGGATCGTCCAGCAGCCGGTAGACCATCGAGGTCGTCAGGTACGTGGAGACGGGTCCCAGACGCTCACAGGCCGCCGCGAACTCCCTCGTCCCGAAGGGATCGAGGATCTCCACCCGCCCGCCGGCCCGGAACTGCTCCAGGCACCGCCCCCCGGACCGCTGCGCGAGCGAGGTGACCGACAGGTAGCCGGTCCTCGCCCAGCCGGCCGGCCGTACGGAGTTGCGCGCCGCCATCGCGCCGAAGGTCGAGGCGACCCCCTTGGGCCGCCCCGTCGTCCCGCCGGTGTAGGTCACCCGCGCCACGTCGTCGTCCCGCGCCCGCACGGTCACCGGTACGGCGGCGCGCCGCCCCGAGCGTCGGATCGCCTCGTCCAGGCCCAGCCGGCGCGCCCCGGTGCCGGGTACCGGAACGTCGTGCACCACCAGGTCCGGCCGGCAGTCCCGCAGGATGAAGTCCAGCCCGTACAGGGCAGGTCCGGCCACGACCTGGGTCAGCCGCGCACCCAGCAGGTGTGCGGCGATCCGCAGCAGCAGCACCTCGGTCCGGTTGGTGCCCGCCACGCAGGCGAGCCCCGAGCCATGCCCGATCCCCGCCTCGGCCAGCACCGCGGCGAGCCGCCAGGACGCGTCGAGCACCTCCTCGAACCGCAGCACGACCGGACCGACCCCGAGGGCAGGCCGCCCGGCATACCGCTCGAACGCCCCTACCAGGTCCGTGACATACCGTGCGGCCACCACGTGCGATCCGCCTCTCGCCGTACCGAGGGCGATCGTACGGTCACTCCCGCCGAGCCGGCTCCCACCACACCGGCGGCGCACTCCACGGACGGCCGGCCCAGCGGCATCATGGGCGTCATGACGACCGAATCCCGTGCTCGTTCATTCAGCTCCGCGGCCGCGCGCTACGCCGCGAGCCGCCCCTCGTATCCGCCCGAGCTCTTCGACACGCTGGCGGAACTGGCCGGCTTCCCCCTGGACGGCGCCCGCGTCGCCGACGTGGGCGCGGGTACGGGAATCGCCACGTCGCTGCTGGAGGCGCGCGGCGCCCGCGTGGTCGGGGTGGAGCCGGGCGAGGGCATGGCCGCCGAGTTCCGGCGGCGTAATCCCGGCACCCCGCTGGTGCGGGCCGACGGCAACAGGCTGCCGCTGTCGTCTGGATGTCTGGACCTGCTGACCTACGCGCAGTCCTGGCACTGGACCGATCCGGACCGGGCCGTCCCCGAGGCGCTGCGGGTACTGCGGCCCGGCGGGGCACTGGCCATCTGGCACAACGACCCGGACGTGACGATCGGATGGATCGCGGAGCAGCAGGCCCGCATCGAGGCCCGGTTCGGGCCGGGCTGGTACATCAACGAACGGGCCCGCCCCCAGGACGGGCTGCGCTTCACGGGCCGTCACCTGTCCTGGTCGCGCCGGGTCCCGGTCGACACGCACCTGGCCAAACTGTCCACGCACTCCCTCTTCCTCGTCGGCGAGCCCGGGACGGAGGCGTTCTTGGCCGAGGAACGCGCCCTGCTCATGCTCCGCTTCCCCGACGGGTGGGTCGAGGAGCGCTACGTGGTCGAGCTGAACGTGGCCGTCCGGGCCCGCTGAGACAGGGCGTGCCGCCAATCGGGTGAAGCCCCGGAACCCGGCGTCCCTCCGGCCGTTGATCAAGGCGCTCACCCTCATGCACCCGTGTGACACAAGGACACCTGATGCTCAAGAAGATTATGGCCACCGCCGCCGCCACCGCATCCATCGTCGGCGCGGGCGCCGCAGTCGCCGCCCCGGCCATGGCCGTCGGCAACGACAACGGGGTCAACACCGTCAACGGAAACGGTGCCCAGCAGATCTACGGTAACCAGAAGACCACGGGCGACCAGAGCCCGCAGCTCGGCCTGGTCCAGGGCACGCTGAACAAGCCCTGCATCGGTCTGCCGGCGAAGGTCAACGCCCAGTCGATCCTGGCCCTGGTCAACGTCGGCGTCCAGGACATCAACGTCCTGTCCAACCCGCAGAACCAGCAGTGCACCGAGAACTCCACCCAGGCCAAGGGCGACGAGCCGCTCTCCCACATCCTGGACAACATCCCGGTCCTTTCGGGCAACGTCTCGGCCGGCAGCTGACGCAGTCCCCTTCTTGCAAGAGTTGTACGAGCCGGGGCCTCCGACGCCTGCGCGAGTGCCCACGAGGCCCCGGCTTGCTCCACCCGGATCCACCGATCCGACGCACAGAACGGCGCGCGCCGGCCGGACGGCCGTCGACGTGGGCACCGAACCCCGCACCGCAGAGCCTCCCGCCCGACCGGGCCGGAGGCTCTGCTGCGTGCTGCGTGCTGCGTGCTGCGTGCTGCGTGCTGCGTTCCGCGGCTCTCGCGGTGATCGCGGTGCGGCGCCGCGACGTGTGAAACCGGATGTGCGGCGCCCCATCCGGTAGCTTCGGTTCCATGACCACTGAGCCGCAGAGCTTCGAGATCCTGGTGGTGCCCGAGCACATCGAGAACCTCCGCGGCGCCTCGCCGGCGGACCGCGCCCTGAGGTCGGCCGTGGTCGAGGCGACCGGAGAGCGAGGGGCCTCGGGATACCCCCGCTACCGGGGGCAGGGCGTGGAGGCCGACATCGACCCCACCACGCGCACCATCGAGGCCCTGCTCGTCGACGGCGCGGAGTTGGACTACGGGCTGATCGCCATGATCGCCCCCGAGGGCGGGGGCCGCGGATCCCGCCGCACGTAGCGGCGGGCGGACGGGTCAACCGGGGCGTTTGGGTCGTACGGATGGTGGCCGGGAGCGGGCCAGCGCGCCCGGGGTGCCGACGAGCACGAACTGCGCGGCCCGCACGCCCGCTTTTACAGCAAGAACTTCCTCACCGCCCCCGACGCCGAGATCCACGACGTGACCGAGCTGAACACCAGCTTCGCCTGGTCGGCCGGCGGCATGGTCTCCACCGCCGGGGACCTGAACCGCTTCTTCGCCGCACTGCTGGGCGGCCGGCTGCTGCCGCCCGCCCAGCAGGAGGAGATGTTCGCGGTCCGCCCGGCTCCCGCGGGCCAGTGGATCCCCGGCGCCTCTTACGGCCTGGGCATGTCGTCGATGGCGCTGTCCTGCGGTGCCACGGTCTGGGGCATGGGCGGTGCCATCAACGGCTCGTACTGCTACACCTACGGCACCCGCGACGGCGGGCACCTCCTCGCCCAGAGCGTCAACGGCGACTGGAACGACCCGATCGGCCTGTTCACGCAGGTCCTCGAGGCCGAGTTAGCCGGCGACCGTACGGCGTGAGGCCCGGCCCGGCCCCCGCGTGCGGGGCCGGGCCGGGCTGCGTCGGGTCGGGAGGGCTCAGCCCGGGGCTCAGCTCACCTGGAGGGCGACGTCGTCCACGACGAAGGAGGTCTGGAGGGACTGGTCCTCCACGCCGTTGAACTTCAGGGTGACGGTCCGGCCCGCGTACGCCGACAGGTCGTAGGTCTTCTCGGCGTATCCGGGCTTCGCGTCCAGGTTGGAGAAGGACGCCAGCGTCTGGCCGGCCACGGAGACCGTGAACCGGTCGTAGACGACGCTCGCGTATTCGTCCGTGTCGATGTGGAGGAAGAACGAGAGCCGGTACGAGGCACAGCCCGAGGGGATGGCCAGCGACTGCGAGGCGCTGTCCGTGTGGGGTGAGCCGTACCCGTTGAGCCAGGCCTTGTAGCTGCCGCTGTGCGGGGCCTGGCCGGACTGGCTGGTGATCACGCCGGCGGTCGCGCTCCACGGACTGGAGCCGTTCTCGAAGCCGCCGTTGACCACCAGCTGGCGCGGGGTGCAGCTGCCCCCGCCCGTGACGGTCAGCGTGTAGGTGGTGGTGTGGGCGACGGTGCCCGAGCCGGTGACGGTCAGGGTGTACGTGCCGGGCACCGTGCCCGCGCCGACCTGGACGGACAGCGTCGAGGAGGTGCCGGACACCACCGACGACGGGCTGAGCGAGGCGGTCACGCCGGCCGGTGCGCCGGAGACGGAGAGCGCGACCGTCTGCGCGGTGCCGCTCACGGTGGCGGTGTTCACCGTCGCCGAGACCGAACCGCCCGGAGCCGCACTGCCCGCGGCCGGGCTGACCCCGATGGAGAAGTCCTGCGCCGGGGTCTCGCCGCCGACGGCCTGCTTCCACAGTGCGTAGGCGACGCCGTCCGCGCTGCGGTCGAGCACCGTGGCGTTGATGTTGTTCGCGGTGTCACAGGAGCTGTGGTAGCAGGAGTCGTAGGCGGCGTTCGCGGTGCCGCCCCACTTCGAGGCCTGTGCCGAGGTCTTGCGGGCGCTGGCTCCGGCCGCGTAGCCGGAGGTGGGGATGCCGCCCTGCTGGAAGGAGTAGTCGTCGCTGCGGCCCTGCCCCTCGGTGTTCTCCTCGGGCGCCAGGTTCAGTGAGGTCCAGTACGCCTTGAGCGGCGCGGCGGTGGCGGAGTTCAGGTTGTTGATGAAGTAGCCGCCGTTGGTCGAGCCGACCATGTCGAAGTTGTAGTAGCCCTTGATGGCCGCGCGCTGGCTGCTGCTGAGCTGGTTGACGTAGAACTTCGAGCCGTTGAGGCCCTGCTCCTCGTCGGTCCACCAGGCGAAGCGCACGTGCTTGGTCATCGTCGGGTTCTTCTGGGCGAGGACGAGCGCGTTCTCCAGTAGGGTCGCGGAGCCCGAGCCGTTGTCGTTGATGCCGGGGCCGGCCGAGACGCCGTCCAGGTGGGCGCCGAACATGACGGTCTGGTCGGTGGGACCGCCGGGCCAGTCGGCGATCAGGTTGTTGGAGGGGTAGGCGCACGAGGAGCAGTACTGCTCCGTGACCGTGTAGCCGGCCGCCTGGAGCTTGCCCTTGACGTAGGCCAGCGACTGGTTGTAGCCGGCGCTGCCCGCACGGCGGTGACCGCCGTTCTGCGAGGCGATGGTGTTGAACTGTGACAGGTGCGCTCGCACGTTGGCGACGTCGATGTCCGGCGGGTCGTTGCCGGGCTGTGTCCCGCCGACGTTCAGCGTGAAGTCGACCGTGTGGGACAGCGCCGTGCCCTGGCCCTTGACGACGACCGTGGACGTGCCCGGCGCGGCGTTGGAGCCGGCGGTCAGCGTCAGCACCGAGGACTGTCCGGACTGCACGGTGGCGGGGTTGAAGGAGGCGCTCACTCCGGCCGGCAGGCCGGACGCAGTCAGCGTCACCGACTGGGCGGTGCCGGTGGTGACGGTGGTACCGACTGTGGTGGTGACCGTGCCGCCCTGCTGGACGGTGCCCGACGAGGGGGTCAGCGCCATCGAGAAGTCGTTGTTCTGGCCGCTCGGGGTGCAGGTCGGGTCGGCGGACTGGGCCGGCACGCTGATGGCGTCCCAGGCCGCCTTCGTCGTGTTGAAGAGGCCGCAGGTGGCGTCCAGCGACTTTGCCGAGTTCAGCGTCGCCGTGCGGTACTTCCGGTACGACATGCTGCTGGTCTTGAGCAGCATGCCGCCGTAGAAGATCTTGCCGGCGTTCTGCACGCCCACACCGGTCAGCGTGGTTCCGTTGCAGGTGCTGCTGTTGGGCTTGCCACCGCCCGGACTGGTGCCCTCGGCCAGCAGGTAGAACCAGTGGTTCAGGGGACCGGCGGCCGCGTGCACCTCCGTACCGGGTATCGCGGAGCTGTAGCAGGCCGGGTCATTGTTGACGGCCGGCGGGTTGTACATGTTGCGGATCGGGCCCCGGCCCTGGAGGTTGATCACCTCGCCCACGGTGTAGTCCGGCGTGTCGTACGGGGCGGGCTGGTTGATGTAGGCCTCGGTCAGCGCGCCGAAGATGTCACCGGTGGCCTCGCCGAGACCGGCCTCCTGGCCGCTGGTACCGCCGGGGGTGTTGGAGTCGATGGCGTGCCCGTACTCGTGGGCCACCACGTCGACGCCGGCGATCCACTCGTTCGCGGTGTTGCGTCCGATGGTGACCGAGCTGCCGTCCCAGTAGGCGTTCAGGTCGTTCAGCCCGACCTTGGCGGGGAAGGAGCGGCCGTTTCCGCTGACGCCGTTGCGGCCCAGCCACTGGGAGAGCATGTCCCACTGTTTCTGAGCTGCGAACATCAGGTCGACGCAGCCGGTCTCCTTGCTCGTGGGGTTGCCGGTGCCCCAGGAGTCGGAGGACTTCGTGAAGACCGTACCGGTGCTGTAGTCCGCGCAGCTCAGGCCGGTGCGGTTGGGGTCGCGCAGCGTGTACGTCGAACCGGAGTTGGTGGTGTCGATGGTGATCGGGCCGGGCCCGTTCCACTTGCTGTTGCCGGTGCCCGCGACGACGTCGTCGTAGGTGTCGACGAGCGCGCCCGTGCGGGCGTCGACGAAGACGTGGAGCCTGCTGGGGGCGGTCTTGGTACGGCCGCGCAGCACGGTCTCCCACGCCAGCACCGGCTTGTCGCCCTTGAGCCGGACGACGAGCCGACTGCTCTCGACCTTGTCGACCGCGGCGAGCTTCGCCCGCGAGGTGGCCTCGGCGTCCTTCGCGGACACCGTGGCCCGGGTAGCGATGTCGATGCGTACGGAAGAGGCGGACTGGAGGGCTCGAACCTTCCCGGCGCCGTCCGCGAGGACGACCGCGTCGCCGCCGACGACCGGCAGGCCGCGGTAGCTGCGCTCGTACGACACCGAATAGAGGTCCTTCACCCAGGGGGTGACGAGCCTGCGCTCGTACTGCTCCTGCGCGGAGTTGACCAGGGAGTCGAGACCGCTGTCGACGGCCTGGTCGGCGGCTGCGACCGCGCGTGCGGCGGGGGTGTCCTTCTGGGACGGTGCGGGCTGCGCCTGCGGCGCTGCCGATGCCGTCCCGGCCAGGGCGCCGGCGAGGCTCGCGGTCAGCGCCATCGCTGCCACGGCCGCCGTCCATCTGGTGGGTTGCAACGTCCACTCCGATCGTGGGGGGTTCGGGGATGAGTGGTGGTCGTTCGCGGCCGAGTATGAGTGTGTGCATGACGAGAATGGGACATCCCGGCAGGCATAAGGTCCGCGTTATGGTGCGGTCGCGGGCGCCCTGCGTACGCTGCCCGGATGCAGCTGGAGTTGAGGCATCTGCAAGCTGTCCTCCGGATAGCGGAGGCGGGCAGCCTGGGGGGCGCGGCGCGGCGGCTGGGAGTCTCGCAGCCCGCACTGTCCGCCCAGCTGAGGCGCATCGAACGGGTCACCGGTGGCGACCTGTTCGTGCGGGGCAGGGGCGGCGTGGAGCCCACGGCGCTGGGACAGTTCGTCCTGGCCAAAGCACGTCGGGTGCTGAGCGAGATGGACGCCCTGGGGGCCGAGGCGCGCGCCCTCTCGGCCGCCGGCCCGCTGCGCCTCGGCTGCATCCTGCTCGTGCTGCTCGACGGCCTGCTGGCTCAGACCGACCTGTCGATGTCCGGGCGGGAGATCGCTGTCGATCTGGAGGACTCGGTGACCGCGCTCGCCCGGATGCTCGGCGCCGGACGCTACGACGCCATCGTCTACGGCGAGGTCAACGGCCACGAAGTGCCGCTGCCGGAAGGGACCTTGTCCAGGACGCTGATCGCGAAGGAGCCCTTCGGGATCAGACTGTCCGCGAGCCACGGGCTGGCCGGTGCGGACCGCATCGACCTCGCCGACCTCGCGGGGGAGGCGTGGATGACTCCGGTGGAGGACGACGACGGCGGCCCCGAGGCACTCGTCGCGGCCTGCGCCGAGGCCGGGTTCAGCCCGTCACTGCGCTACCGGATCACCGACCGCAAGATGCACTACGACCTGATCGCGGCGGGCCGCGCGGTCTCGCTCAGCCAGCCGACGGCGCCGACGGCCGCGGGCACGGTGCTGCGCCCCCTCGTCGGCAGCCCCGTCACCGGACGCATCCGCCTGGCCTGGAACCGCTCGGCGCTCTCGGCCGACCAGGCCCAGCAGCTCTACCGGGCGGCGGCCCGCGCGTACCTGGCCAACATCGACAACAACCGCTTCCACCGGGAGTGGTGGGACGCGCACCCCGAGGTCCACCCGGTCGTCGACTGACGCACCGGCCGGCCGGCCGACCCGGGCGCGGGCGTGGTCAGCCGCGGTGGTGGGCGGTCAGCAGCAGGTACTCCCACTCCATCACGCCGTCCGTGGTGTGTTCGGCGGCGAGGGCGTCGAGCACCTCGTCCAGGGCCGCGACCTTGTCGGGATCGCCGCCCGCCGCGCGGTACACGGCGATCGTCGGCCCGTAGCAGGCCTTGAAGAACTCCCTGAAGTCCCAAGGGTTCTTGAAGAGGGACACGCGGACCGTCCTGCGGCGGGCGACGACATCGGTGACCGCGTCGCCGAGCAGCTCGTGGACGTACTCCTCGTCCCCCCACAGAGGTGGTGGCTGCGCACCCGGCGGGGCCGGCGGAGCATACGGCTTCATCGCGGCGAACAGCCGCCCGACGAAGCCCTCCGGGGTCCAGTTGATCAGCCCGACCGTCCCGCCGGCCCGGCACACGCGGAGCATCTCCTCGGCGGCGGTGCGGTGGTGCGGGGCGAACATGACGCCGACGCAGGACATCACGACGTCGAACTCGCCGTCCGCGAAGGGCAAGTCCTCGGCGTCAGCCTCCCGCCACTCCAGCTTCGCGCCCTGTACGGCGGCCAGGTGCCGCCCGGTCTCCAGCAGCTCGGGGGTCAGATCGGACGCCACGACGTCCGCGCCCGCCAGCGCCGCTGGAATGGCGGCGTTGCCGGACCCCGCGGCGATGTCGAGGACCCGGTCACCGGTCCGGACCCCGCACTCCTTCACCAGCAGTGGTCCCAGCCGGGGGATGACGTGGGAGGCCACGGACGGATAGTCACCCAGCGCCCACATCGCCCGGTGCCCTGCCTTCAGGGTGCGGTCGGCTTGCCGCGCCTCGCCCGCATCGGTCATGACAGCCGTCCTCCAGCGCTCGAAGCGTTTCCACCCTGAGCCTAGGGACCGTCCGGCGGACCGACCCGCCGGTGGAGCCACCCGGGTGTCGGCGGAGCGCGCCGGAGGGTCAGTCGTGAGCCGTGAGGCCTCCGAAGTCGCGGGCGAAGCCCTCGCGGAAGCCGGGCCGCTCCAGTGCCTCCTCGAAGGCCCGGGCGGCGAGCGCGAGCGCGGTCGCGTGCTCCTGGGCGGCGGTGAGTTCGGCAAGGTACGCGCGCAGGCTCAGTCCGCGGTCGGCGGCGAGTGCGGCGAGCCGGTCGCGCACGTCGGTGTCGACCTCGACGGTGGTGGTGTCGGCCATCCTCCGAGTATGCGCGCCCGGTGGCCGGCCGGGGGACTGTTCGCCGCGCCGGGGCACGCGCTATCCGGCCCAGCGTCCGGTGAGGAAGGTGATGGCCACCGTGGTGCACAGCGGGCTCGCGACGTACAGGTAGGCACCGCGTACCCACCGGCGGTGCAGGCTCCAGCCGGCCAGGGAGATCCACAGCGGCCACCACAGCAGCGTGGAGCGGGGCACGGAGGTGTACCAGTAGGACGTGCCCAGGGCCCACAGGGTGAGGGCGATGTACAGGGCCTCCGGCCAGTGGCGGCCCCGCACCAGTACGGCGAGCAGGACGAGCCCGGTCACCATGGCCAGCAGCTCCGCCTGCCACATGATCGCGTAGCCGGTGGGCCGGGTGTGGCCGAAGGCGGCCGTCCAGGTGTGGGACCAGGCCTCCCACGGCAGGTGGAACTCCCGGTACCAGCCACGCTCCTGGGAGTGCTTCCAGGCCTGCCAGTCGCCCGTCCCCGCATGCAGGTACCAGGTGTGGAGCAGCGGGGGGAGGGCCGGCAGGAGCAGCCACGGGGCCGCCCGCCAGGCGGTGCGGATCCGTACGGTCATCAGGAAGTGGAGGGTCAGCGCCGCCGCGAGGAACAACCCGGTCACCCGCACCGAGCAGGCCAGGCAGGTCAGGACCGAGGCGGCGGCCCAGCTCCGGCGCTGCGCCGCCAGCCAGGCGGGCAGGGCCAGCGCGAGGAAGAGCGACTCGGTGTAGCCCGCCGCGAGGAACACCGCGCAGGGCGAGACCAGCAGGAAGGCCGCTGCACGCCGGCCCGCGTCGTCGTGGACCAGCCGGTCTCGGGCGAGGCGGGCCAGGGCCAGGACGGCGACGCCACCCGCGACGAAGGAGATCAGCGCTCCGGACGCGGCCCAGGAGGGGACCACCGTGTGCACGGCGCGCAGGACGAGGGGGAAACCGGGCAGGAAGGCCTCCCTGTTGTCCCAGCCGACCGTCCAGGGACCCGTCGCATCGGGGAAGTACCCGTCCCGGGCTATGCGGAGGTAGAACGCCCAGTCCCAGCGCTCCCAGGGCCCGAGCAGCGACGGAGGGCGGCGGCTCTCGCCGTCGGAGGGGAACAGCCAGCCGACGGCCCCCGCGGTGGTCCACAGGCCGACGCGGGTCAGCAGGTAGAGCCACAGCACCTCGCGGTCGGCCGGCCCGAGCCACCGCGGGGCCCGGAGCGCGCGGCGGGAACGGGGGAGCGCCGGCCGACCCGGCGGGGCGGGCCGCGAGCGGCCGGCTGCGGCCGGCCGGTGCGGTGCGGAAACGGGCACGGGGGATCTCCTGGCCGTCTGAGGGCGTGCGGAACCACCGGCCCGGTTTTCCGGGCCGCTGTCCGCAGGCGGCGGTGTGGGCGGTGGCGCACCCGGGGCGGGCGCGCGGCGGGCGCGGCGTGGGGGCCGGGCGCCCGCCGGGAGGTGTCCCGCGGATCAGGCCCGATCCGCGGGACACCCCGCTAGCGGGGTGGCGCGGTGGTGGCGCTGGGCGCGCCGGGGTTGGTCGGGTTGTGCGGCGGACGGGCGCTCATCGTCCGGGTGGCGTCGGGATCGCCCACTCCGGCGGTCGCGGTGGGCGGGGTCCGCGAGGACGCGGTGCCCTGCGCGGAGGGAGGCGCGGTGGTCGGCGCGGTGGTCGGCAGATCGGACGCCGGTGGGGGAGACGGGGTGGTCGCCGGAAGGGTCGGGCGGCCGGAGTCCTGCGGCAGGAACGCGGCCAGCGCCGCGCCGGATCCGCCGAACAGCAGACAGCAGGCGGCGGCGATGCCGACGATCCGGCGCCGCCGGACCCGTTCGCCCCGGTGTGCGATGACGGTGACGGGCGGGAGTGCCGCCGCGGCCTGCCCGGCCGAGGCGGCGGCGCGGAAGGCGGACCGCAGCGGGTCGTGGGACTCAGGCATCGGGAGCCTCCTCGGTGCGCGGATCCTGCAGATGGTGGGAGAGCGCGGCCCGGCCGCGGGACAGGTGCGTCTTGACCGTGCTCGCGGACAGCGCGGTCTCGGCGGCGATCTGCTCGACCGTCAGGTCGCACAGGTAGTGCAGCGCCATCGTGCGGCGCTGCTTCAGTGGCAGCTGTCGCAGCGCCTCGACCAAGGCCACCGCCTCGGGACCGGGTCCCTCGACGTGCGCCGCCGGAGCACTGCGCCGCCAGGCTTCGGCCGAACGCCGGCGCACCCGCCAGCGGCTGACCGCGAGCCGCCACGCCACGGTGCGGATCCATGCCTCCGGGCGGCCCTCGCGGTCCAGCTGACGACGGCGCCCCCACCCCCGGACGAAGGCCTCCTGCACCACGTCCTGTGCCTCGTGGTGGTCGCCGAGCATCACGTACAGCTGTCCCGTGAGCCTCCCCGCCGCTTGTGCGTAGAACGCCTCGAACTCCTCGACGGTCAAAAATCGCTCCCGAATCCGTATATCGCTCTCACCCGGCATACGCTCGGCGCACCGGATCCGGTCGACACCCGATGACGGGAAATCCTGTGACGCCGGTCACGCCGTGCGCGGGGACGGGCCGCGGCGACCGTCCGGAACGGCGCAAGGGCCCGGATCCTCGTGGATCCGGGCCCTTGGGAGCAGTAGCGGGGACAGGATTCGAACCTGCGACCTCTGGGTTATGAGCCCAGCGAGCTACCGAGCTGCTCCACCCCGCGTCGGTGGACCTCACCCTACGGCATCCGGGGGACGGTCCGCGGCGGGTTTTTCGGGCGGCGGCGCCCGGCAAGTCCGTACAAGGGCGAATTCCCGCCGCGCAGGCGTGATCATTCCCCCTGGTGACAGTGCGTGCAGGCGTGTACCTTCTCCGGTAGCTGTCGTGGTTCCAAGTGCCTTGCCCGCGCCTTCAGGTGTGGGCAGTTTTGCTGTGTTGTGCCGTAGGACCAGGGCGATCACCTCCGTCCTCCACGCCGTGTGGAGGGCGTACG
Source organism: Streptomyces sp. NPDC058880 (assembly GCF_042742535.1). Classification (NCBI taxonomy): domain Bacteria; kingdom Bacillati; phylum Actinomycetota; class Actinomycetes; order Kitasatosporales; family Streptomycetaceae; genus Streptomyces; species Streptomyces sp. NPDC058880. Next base: position 123,209 of record NZ_JBHYMC010000012.1, on the reverse strand, counting down.
TCAACGGGAAGGCATGAACATGGCTACGGGAACCGTGAAGTGGTTCAACTCCGAGAAGGGCTTCGGCTTCATCGCGCAGGACGGCGGCGGCCCGGACGTCTTCGCCCACTACTCGGCGATCAACGCCACGGGCTACCGTGAGCTCCAGGAGGGTCAGGCCGTGACCTTCGACATCACGCAGGGCCAGAAGGGCCCGCAGGCGGAGAACATCACCCCCGCCTGATCCCCGGTCGACCCGGGCCGTGGTCCGGGTACCGGAGAACCGTTTCCTCCTCTCGGGGCCAACCGGTGGAGGGACGATCAGGGCCGTGCGGCATCGCCGCACGGCCCTGTTTCGTCTCCTCCGCCTCCGAGTCCGCGGGCCCCTACGGCACGCGCGGGCCGCGCGCCGGGGGACGGGCCGTGAGCCTGGCCGGCCGGGGCCGTACCGCTCCGCGGATGAGGCATGATCGGAGGATGTCTGATCGCATCATTGCCGCCTGTGACGGAGCGGCGAAGGGGAACCCCGGACCCGCCGGCTGGGGATGGGTCATCGCCGACGCCGAGGGACACCCGAAACGCTGGGAGGCCGGTCCGCTGGGGCGCTCCACCAACAACATCGGGGAGCTGACCGCGCTCCAGCGGCTGTTGGAGGCGCTGGAGCCCGGGACGTCCGTCGAGGTGAGGATGGACTCGCAGTACGCGATGAAGGCGGTCACCCAGTGGCTGCCCGGCTGGAAGCGCAACGGCTGGAAGACCGCCTCCGGCGGGCCCGTGGCGAACCGCGAACTCGTCGAGGAGATCGACGGCCTGCTCGCCGAGCGCGACGTGACCTTCCGGTACGTTCCCGCGCACCGCGAGGACGGCGACCACCTCAACGCGATCGCCGACCAGGCCGCCAGTGACGCGGCGCTCAGGCAGGAGGCGGCGGGCACGGCCCTGGGGAACACGGACCTGCCGGTACCGGCCCCCGCGGCGCCCGCACGGCGGGGAGCCGCCACGGCGAAGAAGCGATCGAGTGCGGGATCGGCTGCGGGCCGGGCGAGCCGGGGGAGCCGGGCCATCAAGGCGAAGTTCCCGGGCAGCTGCCCCTGCGGTGCGCCGTACGCCGTCGGCGACATGATCGCCAAGAACGGCAGCCGCTGGGGCCACGAGAGCTGCGCGGCCGCCGCCATCGGGGCCGAGGGCTGAGCAGGCCGGCCGCGGACCAGGGCGCATATCGAAAATATTTCCTAGATGATCGTCAGGCTGCCCGGCTACCGTGCGGGCATGGTGAATTTCGTGCTGGTTGCCGGTGCACGGCTCGGGGCGTGGGCGTGGGGCGACGTGGTGCCGTATCTGCGCGCGGCCGGCCACGGCGTCCATCCGTTGACGCTGTCCGGTCTTGCTGACAAGCGGGGTGTACCGGCGGGGCAGGCGACTCACGTCCAGGACATCGTTGCCGAGGTGGAACGCCAGGGTCTGCGTGACGTGGTCCTGGTGGGTCACAGTTACTCGGGCATCCCGGTAGGTCAGGCCGCTGAGCGGATCGGTGACCGACTGGCCCGCGTGGTATTCGTCGACTCAAGCGTTCCGGTTGACGGCGAGTCGTTTGTCTCCGCCTGGCCGGACGGCGGGCCGGCGGTGGAGGCGGCGATCGCCGAGAACGGGGGGTTCTGGCCGCTCGCGCCGGCTGCTCATTACGACGGCGAGGGTCTCACCGAAGAGCAGATCGCACGCCTCGTGCGTGGCTCGACGCCCCACCCAGGTGCCACGCTGACCGAGCCCGCTGTGCTGTCGGGGCCGCTCGGTGAACTTCCGGCGACCTACGTCCTATGCGTGATGCCGGGGGCCGAGCCTGACGACGCCGAGCCCGACGAGGATGTGGCTGAGCTGCTGAACAGCGAGCTCTGGCGGCTGGTCACGATGGACACCGGCCATTGGCCGATGTTCTCCCAGCCGCGCGAGCTGGCGCAGATTCTCCTGGATGCTGCCGTGGAGTGAGGGCACCTCCATGTGGACTCGTTCTTCTACGGTGTCTACGGTCGGAACACGCGGAGGTGGGCGACCTCGAAGGCCATCTCGGACACTCCCGCCTCGGGTGCCGGGTGGTAGCGGCCTGCGCAGACCGAGAGGTTGACGATGAGATAGGCCCGCCAGCGCCGTCCCACACCGCGCCGGTCGGCGAAGACCTGCTTGCCGTTGACCCACCACACCACCGAGCGGGACCCGAATTCCACCGTGAGGTCGACCCAGCGGCCGTGGCCGACGGTCGGGTCCCGGTGGTAACGGGAGCCGCCCCTGACGTGGTTGGACAGTTCGAGGAGGTCGGGGTTGTCCGGGTGGTACTCGAAGACGTCGATCTCGTTGCCGCCGTCCAGCCAGGTCCAGATCGCGGGCCAGGCCCCGAGTTCGGCCGGCAGCCGTACGCGGGACTCCAGTACGTCGCCGGTCCGCACCATGAAGCCCTCCTCGCTGCCCTCGGTGGTCAGCAGCCCGGCGTTCCACTTGCCGTCCGGGCGGCGGACGGCACGGAAGGTGCCGGTGCGGCTGTAGAAGGGGTCTGGTACCAGGTGGTCCAGCTTGTTGTCGCCGGGGTTGGTGGGGCCGCCGTTCGGATAGGCCCAGGAACGGCCGGCGACCCACTGGCGGGTCGAGCCGAAGTCCGCCGTGAAGACCGGGGCCCGGGCGCTCGCCGGGCTGACGGCATCACCGTCGGGGGTGGTGGAGGTGGAACGTCCGAGGAGCCGTCGGATCCGGTCGAGAACCTGAGTGAGCACATCGCTCCTTCCCGAGAACGCGAGCCCTTGCAGCATGCCCGCCTGCCGGTGAATACATACCGGTCCACCGGTTTGTGTGCAGCCCGCCCCGCCGTGCGACGATCCGAGCGCCGGCTACTCGAACCGCGAGGTGTCGCCGGCCCCGCGACGGACGATCTCGGCGTCGCCGGAGGAGAAGTCGATGACCGTGGTCGGCTCGGTGCCGCAGTCACCCGAGTCCAGTACGGCGTCCACCTCGTGGTCGAGACGCTCCTTGATCTCCCAGCCCTGGGTCATCGGCTCCGCCTCGTCCGGCAGCAGCAGTGTGCTTGACAGCAGCGGTTCGCCGAGCTCCGCGAGCAGGGCCTGGGTCACCACGTGGTCGGGGATCCGGACGCCGACCGTCTTCTTCTTCGGATGCAGCAGCTGGCGCGGCACCTCCGAGGTCGCCGGGAGGATGAAGGTGTAACTGCCGGGAGTGGCCGCCTTGATGGCGCGGAACACGTTGTTGTCGATCCGTACGAACTGCCCCAGCTGGGCGAAGTTCTGGCACACCAGGGTGAAGTGGTGGCGGTCGTCCAGATCGCGGATCGAGCGGATCCGTCCGATGCCGTCCCGGTTGCCCAGCTGGCATCCCAGCGCGAAGCAGGAGTCCGTGGGGTAGGCGACGAGCCCGCCCGAGCGGATCATGCCGACCACATTGTCGATGGTGCGCCGCTGCGGGTTCTCGGGGTGCACGTCGAAGTATTTCGCCATCCGCCGAGCCTACGCGGTCGCCGGTACCGCCTTCGACCACGTCCGACCGCCTCCGAGCCCCGGCCGCTCCGGCGCCGCCGGGGCCCGGGCCCGGCCGCTCCGGACGCTTCCCGGCGGTTTCCGGGGGACGATGAGAGGTGACCGTGCGCCCCGGACCGCCCGGACGGGGCCGGACCGGGCCGGGGCGGGTGGCCGCCGGGCCGATGGTGCCGGAAGGGAGCATCGCCGATGGGTGCGATCGACGGGTCGGGGACCAGCGAGAGCCAGCCCGGCGCAGCCGGGATCGCCCCGCCGAGCGGCCTCCTCGACGTCCTGAACGTGGCCGCCGTTGTGCTCGACTCCGACGGCCGGGTCGCCCTGTGGAGCCCACAAGCAGAACAATTGTTCGGCTGGGCGGCGGACGAGGCGCTCGGCCAGCCCGCGGCCCGGCTGCTGGCCGACACGCAGCACGTCGGACTGGTGACGGAGCTGTTCGCCCGGGTCATGGGCGGCGCCGGAGACTGGGCGGGCGCCTTCCCGGTACGGCACAAGGACGGCAGCACACGCCTCGTGGAGTTCCGCAACATGCGGCTGCTCGACGATCGCGGCGACCTGTACGCCCTGGGCATCGCGACCGATCGCACCACACTGCGGCAGCTGGAGCGGGACCTCGCCCTCTCCGCCCGCCTCGTGGCCCAGTCCCCGATCGGGCTCGCCGTCCTGGACACCGAGCTGCGCTACGTCCTGGTCAACCCCACGCTGGAGCGGATCAACGGGCTGCCCGCCTCCGAGCACATCGGCCGGGGCGTCCGGGAGGCCCTGTCCTTCCTCGACGACACGGAGGCCGCCGAGTCGGCGATGCGCCAGGTCCTGGCCACCGGGACTCCGCTGCTGGAGCAGTTCACGGCCGGACGCACCCACGGCGGGCACCGCACCGAACACGCCTGGTCGGTGTCCTACTACCGGCTCGAGGACGCCACCGGACGGGTCCTGGGCCTGGCCACCTCGGTGGTCGACGTCACCCAGAGCCACCAGGCGGCGCTCGAGATCGCCCGCAGCCGCCGCCGCCTCGCGCTGATCGCGGACGCCACCGTCCGCATCGGCACCACCCTCGACCTCGACCAGACCGCCCGCGAGCTCGCGGACGTCGTCGTGCCCGAGCTCGCAGACATCGCCGCCGTCGACATCCTCGACTCGGTCCTCGAAGGGCGGCCCACGCTCAGGTCGTCGGCCCACGAGCCGGCCGTGTTCCGCGCCCTCGCCGTCGCCGCCGCCTATCCGAGCGAGGCCGTCCGCGCCGCGGACCCGCCGGGAGACATCGCCCGCTACGCCGCCGACCGGCTGGTCACCCGGTCCGTGACCACCGGCCACCCGGTCCTCGTCGCCCACGTGCAGGCCAGGGACATCTCCCGGATCGCTCGCGACAGCAACGCCGCCTCCCTCCTGACCCGCGCCGGACTGCGCTCCTACCTGGCCGTCCCGCTCATCGCGCGCGGCGAGGTCCTGGGCGCCCTGGACCTCAAACGCACCCGCAATCCGCTCCCGTTCAACGACGACGACATCGTGCTGGCCGGCGAACTGGCCGCGCGCGCAGCCGTGTGCATCGACAACGCCCGCTGGTACCGCAACGCTCACCACACCGCACTCGCCCTCCAGCACCACCTGCTGCCCCACCACCCGCCGCCCACACCCGGTCTGGAGGTGGCCTCCCGCTACCGGCCTGCCGCGGCCAGCAGCGAGATCGGCGGCGACTGGTTCGACGCCATTGCGGGACCGGACGACACCACCGTCCTCGTCATCGGCGACGTCATGGGCAGTGGTATCAACGCGGCAGCCAGCATGGGGCAGTTGCGCACCGCGACCCGCACCCTCGCCGAACTCGCCCTCGACCCGCCCCAGGTGCTCCAGCAGCTGGACCGCACCACGGCCGCCCTGGAGGAGACCATCGCCACCTGCGTCTACGTCGTCCACGACCCGCACCGCGCGCAATGCCGCATCGCCGTCGCGGGACACCTGCCTCCCGTGCTCATCCGGGCGGGCCACGCACCCCGGCTGCTCGACCTGCCCACCGGAGCGCCGCTCGGCGTGGGCGGCATCCCCTTCGAGGCGACCACCGTGGCCATGGCCCCCGGCGACCAACTGGTGCTCTATACGGACGGCCTGGTGGAGACCCGTGACCAGCCCATCGACGAGCGCCTCGGTCTCCTGCTGGACCTGCTGGCCGACACCGGGCGCCCGCTGGAGGAGACCTGCGACCGGCTCCTGGACTCCCTGCGCCGCCCCGACGACCACGACGACGTGGCCCTCGTCATCGCCCGCGCACGGTCCCTGACCCAGGACTCCCGTCTCGCGGCCGCGCCGGTACGGGCCTAGCCTGACCGTGTATGCCGACCCTGGTCCCCGTACCGCAGGAGGCATTGGTGAAAACGACGCAACTACGGCTTCGCCGGACCTGCGCGGCCACCGCCGCGGCAGGGCTGCTCCTCACCGGGGCCGTCACGGCCCCCGCATACGGGGCGCCCACCCCCGGACCGTCCGCCTCGGCCACGCCCTCGCCGGACGCGGACGGGGAGTTCAAGCAGATCACCCCGGCTGTCGCGGGCCAGCTGGACGCCGCCGTGCGCCAGGTCATGCGCGAGGCACAGGTGCCCGGTGTGGTCGTGGGCCTGTGGGCACCCGGCAAGGGCAGCTACGTGAAGGCCTTCGGCGTGGCCGACAAGGCGACGGGCGAGCCCATGCGGACGGACTTCAACACGCGCATCGGCAGCCTGACCAAGACGTTCACGGTCACCGCCCTCCTCCAGCTGGTCGACCAGGGCAAGGTCGGCCTCGACGACCCGATCGGCGACTACATCTCCGGCGTGCCGAACGGCGGCGCCATCACCCTGCGCGAACTGGCCGGCATGCGCAGCGGGTTGTTCAACTACAGCGAGGATCCTGACTTCGACAAGGCGTTCACCGCCGACCCCGACCGCCCCTTCACCCCGCAGGAGTTGCTCGACTACTCCTTCAGGCACCCGGTGCAGTTCGCTCCGGACGCGAAGTTCCAGTACTCCAACACCAACCTGATCCTGCTCGGCCTGGTGATCGAGAAGATCACCGGCCGACCGCTCGCCGAGGTGGTCGACGAGGACGTCGTGGACCCGGCCGGACTGCGCCGGACCTTCTTCCCGACCGGCGCGGAGTTCCCCGCTCCGCACGCCCAGGGCTACACCGACCAGACCGCGTCGGGGAAGGTCGAGGTGTCGACGGACTGGAACCCGTCCTGGGCCTGGGCGGCCGGAGCGATGATCTCCGACCTCCAGAACCTGCGCAGCTGGGCCCGTACGCTCGCCACCGGCACGCTCCTGACGCCCGCGACCCAGGCCCAGCGCCTGAAGACCCAGTCGGTCGGCATCCCGGGCGCCGGCTACGGGCTGGGCCTCTTCGACGTCCAGGGCTGGATCGGGCACAACGGTTCGCTCCCCGGCTACCAGAGCCTCGCGGTGTACCTCCCGCAGGCCCAGGCGACCCTGGTCGTCATCCTCAACACCGACATCCTCCACGACGGCCAGGAGCCCAGCACGCTCTTCGGTGAGGCGATCACCTCCATCGTCACCCCGGACAACGTCTACCCCGGCCGCAAGCCGTCGGAGCCGAGGTCCGGCTGAGGGCCTGCCCGGCCCCGCACGCCTGCCCGGCCCGCCCGGGCAGGCTGGGTCGGATCATCGGACTGTTAGGGTCCGTGCCATGCCCCAGCTCATCGCCCCCAGCCCCCACCTGCACGGAACCTGGATCGCCGCACGGGAGGAATGGGGACCCGATGCCCACATGGACGGTGCGGGGCTCGGCTCCGGCGACGACGTCGACACCCCGGAGGGCTTCGCGGCCTGGACACGAAAGCTCCGCCGGTACGCGGACCGCTCGGTGCCGGTCGACCACGGCCGCGTCCACGCGACGTACTGGTGGATCACCGAGGACGACACGTACCTCGGCGCCATCGACCTGCGCCACTACCTCAACGGCTTCCTCCTCGACGCCGGCGGCCACATCGGCTACGGCATAAGGCCCTCGGCCCGCAGGCGCGGCCTGGCCACCTGGGCCCTGACCGCCGTGCTCCACGAGGCGCGGGTCCTCGGCATGGACCGGGTCCTGCTCACCTGCGACCCCGGCAACACGGGGTCCGTCCGCACCATCGAGCGCGGCGGTGGCGTGCTGGAGGACGTGCGCGAGACCCTGATCGGGCCCAAGCGCCGCTACTGGATCACCCTCTGACTCCTGCCGTGCCCGCGCCGCCGGCGTGCCGCACGGCCGGGGTGGGTCGATAGTGCGGCGGTGGGTCGATAGTGCGGCCGTGAGCGACTGGTCGCAGGGATCTGGTCCCGGCGGTGGCCCCCCCCGGAGGGGACCGCATGGTCCGGACACGCGGGTGCGCGGGCCTTCGCGGCGGTCGAGGGGGCCACGGACTGGCTCCTCGGCTATCCGTTCGTCCTGCGGGAACTGGCCGGGCAGTGGCGGAGCGGCGCCGCAGGAGCCCCCGCCGGCCGGGACGGCGGGGGCGTGTCCGCCCGCGATCAGGCGCCGCCTCTGAGGCGGTCGCGCTGGAGCTGGCGGGCGACGGTCCGGCGTACCGACGCCGGGCCCGACGCGGCGGCGGCCGGCTCCGGGTCGGTGTCGAGGCCGCGGCCGATCTCGTCGTACGCGGCCCTGAAAGCGGCGGGCAGTTCGCCGGCGCCCGTTCTCAGGTCTGCTTCGAGCAGGCGCCGCAGCTCGTCGGTGCTCTCCGGCGTGCGCACCTCGGGCTCGGCCGGATCGACCTGCTCGCCCATTCCGCCGGGGCCAACACCGCGATGCAGTACGCGGCCCGGCACCCGGACCGCGTCGGCCGGCTCGCCCTGATCACCCCCGGCACCCGTGCCGTCGGAACGGTGATCACGGGGGAGGCCCGGCGCGAACTCGCCCTGCTGCGGTCGGGCGAGCCGTGGTTCCCCGCGGCCTTCGCCGCGCTGGAGGCGCTCATCGCGGGCACCGGCGGCGACCGCGAGGCCGTCGGGCCGTTCCTCTACGGCCGCTGGGACGACGAAGCCCGGCGCCACCATGCGGCGGGCAGCCCCGACAACCCGGAGGCGGTCGCCCTGTTCGGGGCCGACGGCGCCTTCGACCCGGAGGCCACCCGTGCGGGCCTCGCCGCCCTCCGCGCCCCGGTGCTCCTGCTCGCCGGGGAGTTCGACCTGAACAGCCCGCCCGGGTCGGTCGAGGCATGCGCGCAGCTGTTCCCCGACGCCACGCTCGTCGTGCAGCCGGGAGCGGGCCACTACCCCTGGCTGGACGACGCAGCCCGGTTCACCGCGGCCGTCGCGGCGTTCCTGGGATGACCGCGGGCGGCGGCCGGCCGGATTCCCCCCGGCCGGTGCCGCCGCCCGCCCCCTCTCCGAAGCAGCCGCCGCGTGCCGATTCCGCTACCAGAGGACGGGGAGCCGCTCCGGCAGGCGCTTCATGAACCGGGTGCGCCAGACGAGCTGGTCGAAGGGCACGGCCAGCTGCAGGCGGGGCATCTTCTCCAGCAGCACCTCGATGGCGATCTCCGTGTGCCGCTTTCCGAGCGCGGTGGCCGGGCAGTAGTGCGGTCCGCCGCCGAACGACAGGTGGGTACCGGCATTCGCGCGGTCGATGTCGAAGACGTGCGGGTCGGAGTACACGGCCGGGTCGGTGTTGGCGGCCTCTACCAGGACGAGCAGCAGTTCGCCCTTCTTCACCTCGACGTCGCCGAGGGTGACGTCCTCCAGCGCGAGGCGCGGCAGCCCGTCCGCGATCGACAGATTGACGCGCAGGAGCTCGTCCACCGCGGCCGGGATCTTCTCCGGGGCCTTGCGCAGCTGCTCCCACACGTCGGGGTTCTGCAGGAGCGAGACGATCGCCATGGTCAGGAAGCCCATGGTCGAGATGACACCGGCGCCGAACAGCGTGACGCCGACGACCGCCAGCATCTCGTCCGTCAGGTGCGCGTAGTCGGGATCCTCGCGCAGTGCGGCGAGCTCGGCCATCAGGCCGGTGGTGGCCGGGTCGTCGAGCCGCTCCACCATGTAGGCCATGTCGCGGTCCCAGTTGAGCTTGGCGCCCGTGACGGGGCAGGCCGAGTTCATGAACGCGATGTCGAGGCTTGCGGCCAGGCGCGGGGCGTCGGCCTCCGGAATGCCGAGGATGCGGCAGTGGAGGTTCTCCGCGTACGGATTGGTGAACCGGCCGCGCAGGTCGACGGGTGCACCGCTGCGCAGGAGGTCGTCGACGAGGCCGTTCGCCTGCTCGCGCATCCAGCCGGTGAGGTTGCCGGTCTTCGGGTTGATCGCCTTGAGCACGGCCTTGCGCAGGCCGGCGCCGGTGATGTTGCCCATGTTGTTGACGACCTCGGGTGGGATCGTCAGCGCGTACTGCCGGGGCACGCCGGGGGCCGAGGTGTCCTTCAGGCTGAAACGCGGATCCTCGAGGACCTGCTTGCAGAGCGCATGGGACGAGACCAGCCAGGCCTCGTCGCCCGCAATGGTGCGGACGCGCTTGACCGGCTCACTCCGCAGCTGCTCGACCTCGGCCGGGAGCTGGTCGCCGCGCGCGGAGAACGGGAAGTCGAGGAGGGTGTCAGCGGGCATCGGAATCTCCTTCGGCGGGGGTGATGACGGCGTGGCCCTGGTTGCGTGAGGCGCGAAGCCCCGAGCCGCGCGAGTAGAGCAGTTCCGCCATGGGCAGGAGCTGGTGGTAGCAGTTGAGGGAGGAGGGCACGCCCAGGATGGCGGGCGTGTCCAGGAACAGCGGCGCCTCCGCGCAGACGTATTCCAGGCAGACCTCGCGCTGACGGGCGGTGGCGGCCTTCCCGTTCAGCACCTTCGAGGAAAGGAACGCATCGACAAGGGAGTTGCAGGTCTCGCGGAACTCCGCATCGATGTCGAGCAGGTTGATCAGGTGGCTGTGGAGTGTGCGGTACGCCGGGATGTCGGTGAGGGAGGACATCGGGCGCGCCCGGAGGCGGACACCGGTGGGATCGGCCTCGGCGGCGGCGTTGTTGACCTTGGCGCGGACTCCGCGCAGGTTCTTCACCGCCTTGCGGCGTGCTTCGTCCTCGCCGTATCCGAGGGCCTCGTACATCTCCGCGACGTGCATGTCGGTGTAGATGAGGTCGACCTGCGCGAAGTTGCGCATGCCCCACTGGGCGAGATCGAGGACACGCTGTGCTGAGAAATAGCTGTTGCCGGGCGAGATGCCGATGACGGCGTGATCGCCCTCGTCGTTGATCACCTGGCAGTGCGGGGTGTATGGCCGGACTGTGAAGACTTCGGTCGCTGTCGTCAACAGGGGTCGGGTCCTTTGCGCCGCAAGTCCCGTGGGGCCCTGTGCCCCGGGTGTGGCGGCGACGTGATGGAAGGTACCCGAACTCTGAGCGACGTTCCATGTCTTCTGGGTAGTAACTCATCTGGCGGACAGACCAGTTGACCTGGGCATCCTTCGCCGGTCCGAACGGCCGCCCGGCCGTGTGGCGCATGATGGGGGCCACCCCGTTCGCCCGACGACACACCGGAGGCCGGCCGATGAACCGACCGTCTCGCCGCGCCGTGCTGGCCGCCGGGCTCGGCGCCACCGCGACGGCGCTCGCCGGGTGCTCGCGGCACCCCCGCCCCGTCCGGCGGCTGCGGCTCGCGACGGGTCCGGAGGGCGGACCGTACAACGCCTTCGGCAAGGCACTCGCGCTCGCTGTCGGGGCGAGCGGCCTGCCGCTGGAGATCGTCCCCGTCAGTACGGCGGCGAGTGTGGACAACCTGCGCGGCCTCGACGAGGGATCCGCGGAGCTGGCCCTGGCCATGGCGGACGCCGCCGAGGACGCCGTCCTCGGGCGGGACTCCTTCCCCACGCCCGCGGCGGGGGTGACGGCGCTGGCCCGCGTCTACGTCAACTACACCCACCTCGCCGTCCCGGCCGGCGGCCCGGTCCATGCGGTGGCGGACCTCGCCGGGCGCCCGGTCGCGGCCGGGGCACCGGGCTCGGGGGTACGGGTGGTCGCCCAGCGGGTCCTGCGGGCGGCCGCACCGGCCGGCGGAGCCGCACCGGCCGACGAACGCCCCCTGGGCCTCGCCCCGTCGGTCGTCGCGCTGCGCGACGGCGCGGTCGATGCGCTGTTCTGGTCCGGGGGCGTGCCCACACCGTCCCTGTCCGCACTGGCACGCGAACTGCCCCTGCGCTTCCTGCCGCTGGACGCCTACGTGGGGCCGCTGCGGGCCCGCCACGCACCGGTCTACACGGCGGTCACGCTGCCGGCCGGGGTCTACGGGCTGACCGAACCGGTCGGCACCATCGGTGTCGGCAACTACCTCCTGGCCCGTGCCGACGTGGCCGAGGGCGTCGTGCGGGACCTCTTGCGGGTGGTCTTCGACCGCTGGCGCGACCTCCTGCGGGAGGTGACCGCCGGTGCCCGCCTGGAGCCGCGCTTCGCCATCTCGACCGGACGCGTCCCCCTCCACCCGGGCGCGGCTGCGTACTACCGAGCGGTCTACGGCTGAGGCGCCCGGCCGGTCCAGGCCGTCACCTCCCCGGGCCGCTCCGTTCCGGGGACCGGCGGAGGCGGCGATGCCTCAGCAGGGTGCCCGGCTCCAGGGTCTGCGTCGGGCCGGGCATCAGGGCTGCCGCACCTCCGGCCCGCGCACCGGCCGGGAGTCCTGGGCCGGCGGCAGGCACAGACGCGCGACCAGGCCGCGTGGGGCGTTCGCGGCGAGTTCGAGGCGGCCGGCGCTGACCCGGGCGATCTCGTCGGCGATGGCCAGGCCCAGCCCGCTGCCGGGGACGTTCTGGTGCGCGGGGGAGCGGGCGAACCGCCGCAGCAGCAGATCCAGTTGCTCCTCGGGCACGCCCGGACCGTCGTCCGCGACCCGGACCAGCGCGCTTCCGTCCGCCTGCCGGGAGGCCTCCACCGTGACGTGTCCGCCGGACGGCACGAACTTGACCGCGTTGTCCAGGAGCGCGTCCAGGATCCGGCCGGCTGCGTCGGGCAGGGCGTGCGCCCACAGGCCGTCCGGTACACCGGCGGCCGACAGTTCCAGCCCCGCCGCGCGGAAGACCGGGTCCCAGGCCACCACCCGGTGCCGTACCGCGTGCGACACGTCCTGGTCCGTCGGCTCGGCCGTGCCGGACTCGACGCGCGCCAGCGCCAGCAGACCGTCGAGCAGTTCCTCCAGGCGCTCCGCCTCGTCCAGGGCGCGGGCGTGCTCGGCGAGGCCCGGTCCGGGGGCGATGTGCGGTTCGACGTTCTCCAGCTGCAGCACCAGCGTCGCGAGGGGATTGCGCAGCTGGTGGGAGGCGTCGGCGACGAAGTGGCGCTGCCGGCCGATGGAGTCGGCCACGGCCTCGGCCATGGCGTTGAAGTGCTGCCGCAGGCGCCGCAGTTCGGGAGGGCCGGTGTCCGATCCGGCCCGGGCCCGCAGGCTGCCGGCCGCCAGCCGTTCCACCGCCCGGTCCAGGTCCAGGAGCGGCCGCACCAGCCAGCGGGCGATTCCCGCGGCGACCAGGGCGGCCGTCGCGAACGCGGCGAGCGCCCCGGCGGCGATGAGCGTCCAGCGGACCGTGACGTCCCGGCGGGCGGTATCGGTGGGGACCGCCAGCAGGACCGCGCCGCTGACGCGCTCGTCGCGGCCCACCGGCTCGGCGAGCACGACGGTCCCCGGCCCCCACGGGCGCAGGGTCGGGAGCCGGTCGGTGGAACGGCCGGTCAGTGCCCGCCCGAGCGCCTCCGCCACCCCGGCGCCCGGCGCCGCCCCGGCCCGCGCCGACGTCGCGCCGGCCGAGTCGACCACCACCACGCCCGCGCCGTACAGCTCGGCGTACCGGCCGATCTCGGCCGCCAGCTCCGCCCGGTCGGCCTCGGTACGCATCCGCTCCGCGAGGCCGGCGAAGCGCACGGCCTCGGAGCGCCGCTGGAGCAGCAGATGCTCGGTCCGACCGCGGGCGTACCCCTCGGCGAACGGGAGGCACAGGAGCAGCGCCGCGACCCCCATGAGCATCGTCAGAACGGCGAGGAGCCTGCGCCTCACCTCACCGCTCCCCGCCGAGCTGGTAGCCGTACCCGCGGACGGTACGCACGAGTCCGGATCGGCCGGTCTTGGCGCGGATCCCGGCCACGTGGACGTCCAGCGAGCGCGAGGCGGCGAGGAAGACGTCGCCCCAGATGCGGTCCAGGATCTCCTCGCGGGAACGCACCTCGTCCGGTCGGGCGGCCAGGAGGGCCAGGACGTCGAACTCCCGCCGGGTCAGTCGTACTTCGGTACCCGCAACGGTGACCGTGCGGCTCGCCGGATCCACCTCCACATCGCCGCGGCGCACCGTGCCCGTTCCCGTGTCCGGGGCGACGCGGTCGACGTGTGCGTCGGTGCGGCGCCGGACGCTGTCGATCCGGGCCATCAGCTCCGCCATCCGGAAGGGCTTGACGACGTAGTCGTCGGCGCCCGCCCGCAGCCCCTGCACGACGTCCCGCTCCTCGCAGCGCGCGGTCACCACGATCAGCGGCACGCCGCACACGGTCCGCAGCCGCCGGAGCAGCTCTATCCCGTCCAGGTCGGGCAGCCCGAGGTCGAGCAGGACGAACTCGGCCTCGCGGGCGTGGCGCAGTGCGTCCTGGGCCCGCGCGACCCGGCGGACGGTGTGCCCGCGCCGGACGAGCGCGGTGCCCAGCGCCCGGGCCATCCTGTCGTCGTCCTCGACGAGGAGAGCGTGCATGGGAAAGCCCCCTCCGGACGGGCGGTGCGGCGCGCGCGACCGCGGCCCCAGGCTACCGCCGCCGTTCAGCGCACGGCTTGGGCGGGAGCAGCGGCCGGGTCTTCCCGGTCGCCCGCCCGGTCCGCGCCGTCCGCCTCGGCCTCGGCCCGGCTGAGGGCCGCGTCGCGGGTGTCCGGCATGAAGACGTAGGCCACGAGGGAGACCAGCGCGCACCCGGAGACGTACCAGAAGAACATGGTCTCGTGGCCGCTGTCTTTGAACCAGAGCGCCACGTACTCCGCGGTCCCGCCGAAGAGCGCGTTGGCGATGGCGTACGGCAGGGCCACCCCCAGGGCGCGCACCCGGGTGGGGAACAGTTCCGCCTTGACCGCCGCGTTGATGGACGTGTAGCCGGTGATGACGACAAGGGCCAGCAGGGACAGGCCGAGCGCGGACCAGTACGAGGACGCCGACCCGAGCGCCGTCATGATCGGGTACGTGCCGACCGTGCAGCCCACCGCGAAGGTGATCAGCAGGGGGCGGCGGCCGATCCGGTCGGACAGCATCCCGGCGAAGGGCTGGAGTACGGCGAAGAGGGTCAACGCGGTGAAACTGACCAGGGTGGCGGTCGTCTTCTCCATGCCCGCGCTGCCGACCAGGTATTTGGTCAGGTAGGTGGTGTAGGTGTAGTAGGCCACGGTGCCGCCGAGGGTCAGGGCCATGACCAGGCCGGCCTGCCGCCGGTACTGCCACAGGGCCCTCAGCGTGCCGCGCGCACTCTCGTCGTGCGCCGCCCCGCCGGCACCCGCCTCCTCCCGGAAGGCGTCGGTCTCCTGGAGTCGGCGCCGCAGCCAGAAGACGACCACCGCGAAGAGCGCCCCGAGGACGAAGGGGATCCGCCAGCCCCAGGTCTCCAACTCGTCCGTGGTGAGCGTGTGCTGCAGGGTGATCAGGATGCCCAGGCCCAGCAGCTGCCCGCAGGTCATCGACACGTACTGGAAGGACGAGCCGAGGCCGCGCCGGTTGCGGGCGGAGGCCTCGGTCAGGTAGGTGGCGCTGGCGGCGTACTCGCCGCCGATGCTCATCCCCTGGAGCAGGCGTGCGAGAAGCAGCACCAGCGCGCCGAAGGAGCCGGCCTGACCGTAGGTCGGTGCGACGGCGATGAGCAGCGCGGCGACCGACATCATGGTGACGGTGAGCGTGAGCGCGCTCTTGCGTCCGTGACGGTCGGCGGCGCGGCCCAGGATCCAGCCGCCGACGGGGCGCATCAGGAAGCCGACCGCGAAGATGCCCGCGGTGTTCATCAACTGCGTGGTCGGGTTGTCGCCGGGGAAGAAGGAGTCGGCGAAGTAGATCGCGAAGCTGGCGTAGACGAACCAGTCGTACCACTCGACGAGGTTGCCGAGTGAGCCGCCGATCAGCGCGAGGCGGCGCGTGCGGCGCTCCTCGCCGGGCGGCGCGGCGGCGGTCGGGCCGGGGGTGTCTCCGGGCTGGGGGCCGGGTGCGACGGCGGACGGGGACATGGCGGCTCCAGAGGGAAATCCCTGACGGGAGAGGGGGCGGCCCCGCGGTCGGGGGAACGATCCAGAGCATGTGGCCGCCGTGATACCCGGACAAGCTCCGTCGCGCAGATCTAACGTTCCGCTAAGGAAGCAGCCCGTCGTGCCCGCTCCTCGGCGGTCACCCGCGGCCGCTCCCTCGGCCCCCGGGCGTGATCGTCGCGCCGCCGCACGCTCCCGGGGATCCGCGGCCGCCCGCTCGGTAGGATCGCCACCGCACCCGACGGAAGGCGATCATGACGGACAGTCCCCTCAGGCCCAGCTCGTTGATCAACACGGTCTACGGGGCGTTCCTGCGACGTCTGGGCGGCTGGATCTCCGTCGCCGACCTGCTGACCCTGATGGCGGAACTGGACGTCGAGGGCCCGGCCGCCCGCTCGGCGATCTCCCGGCTCAAGAAGAAGGGCGTCTTGGAACCGGAGCGCCGCGGTGCCCCCGGCTACCGGCTCAGCGCCGCCGCGCACCCCGTCTTCGACGAGGGCGACCGCCGCATCTTCGGCAGCCTGGAGCCGGCGAAGCTCAGCGACGGCTGGGCGATGGCCGTCTTCTCCGTGCCGGAATCCGAGCGCGCGTACCGCTACCAGCTGCGCACCCGCCTGATGTGGCTGGGCTTCGGGAACATCGCCCCCGGCGTGTGGCTGGCGCCGGCCCGCCTCCTCGGTGACGCCCGCGACATGCTCGTGCGGCGCGGACTCAGTGCGTACGTACACTTGTTCGCCGCCGACTACGCCGCTTTCAGCGACCTGCCCGGGACGGTCAGTTCGTGGTGGGACTTCCCCGCGATCGAGGAGCAGTACGCCGGTTTCACCGACGCCTACGCACCTGTCGTCGCGGACCTGTCGCACCGGTGCGACATCGGGGGCGCCGAGGCGTTTCGCCACTACGTGCCGATGCTCACGCGGTGGCGGCGGCTGCCCTACCTCGATCCCGGTCTGCCCGCCGAACTGCTCCCTGCCGACTGGAACGCGGTGGCCGCCCGCCAGGTCTTCCAGCGGCTGAACGACGTGCTGGCCGCCCCCGCCCTGCGGCACGTCCGGGAGGTCACCGGTCTGCCGGAGGCTACGACGCAGGACTGAGCACAGCGGTCCGGGCCCGGGCGGGCACCGCACGGTGCCGACCCGGGCCCGGACCCGGTGATCACTGATCAGTGATCAGGAGAGGTCGAACCGGTCGAGGTTCATCACCTTGTCCCACGCGGCGACGAAGTCCCGGGCGAACTTCTCCTTCGCGTCGTCGCTCGCGTAGACCTCCGCCAGCGCCCGCAGCTCCGAGTTGGAGCCGAAGACCAGGTCGGCGCGGGTGCCGGTCCACTTGACCTCGCCGGTCGTGGTGTCACGGCCCTCGAAGGTGTTCGCGTCCTGCGACGTCGCCTTCCACGTCGTCCCCAGGTCGAGGAGGTTGACGAAGAAGTCGTTGGTCAGCGAACCGGGCGTCGTGGTGAACACGCCGTGCCGCGACTGCTGGTGGTTGGCACCCAGCACGCGCAGGCCGCCGACGAGGACCGTCAGCTCGGGCGCGCTCAGGTTCAGCAGGTTCGCCCGGTCCAGCAGCAGGTACTCGGCCGGGAGCCGGTTGCCCTTGCCGAGGTAGTTGCGGAAACCGTCGGCGGCCGGCTCCAGGGCGGCGAAGGACTCCACGTCCGTCTGCTCCTGCGAGGCGTCCACGCGGCCCGGCGTGAAGGGCACCTGCAGGTCGAATCCGGCGTCCTTGGCGCCCTGTTCCACCGCTGCGGCGCCCGCCAGCACGATCAGGTCGGCGAGCGAGATCCGCTTGCCGCCGTCCTGGGCGGCGTTGAACGCCTCCTGGATGCCGGTCAGCACGCGCAGCACGCCCGCCAGCCGGTCCGGCTCGTTGACCTCCCAGCCGCTCTGCGGCTGCAGGCGGACGCGGGCGCCGTTGGCACCGCCGCGCTTGTCGCTGCCGCGGAAGGACGAGGCCGACGCCCACGCGGCGGACACCAGCTGGGACACCGACAGGTCCGAGGCGAGTACCTGCGCCTTGAGGGAGGCGACGTCCGCCGCGTCGACGAGCTCGTGGTCCACAGCGGGCAGCGGGTCCTGCCAGAGCAGCTCCTCGGTGGGCACCTCGGGGCCGAGGTAGCGCACGAGGGGGCCCATATCGCGGTGGGTCAGCTTGAACCAAGCGCGGGCGAAGGCGTCCGCGAACGCGGCCGGGTCCTGCAGGAAGCGGCGCGAGATCTGCTCGTAGGCTGGGTCGAAGCGCAGCGACAGGTCGGTCGTCAGCATCGTCGGGGCGTGCGTCTTCGACGGGTCGTGGGCGTCGGGCACGGTGCCCGCGCCGGCGCCGTCCTTGGGCCGCCACTGGTGGGCGCCGGCGGGGCTCTTGAACTGCTCCCACTCGTAGCCGAAGAGGATCTCGAAGAAGCTGTTGTCCCACGTGATCGGGGTGTTGGTCCAGATGCCCTCCAGACCGCTGGTGATCGCGTCCCCGCCCTTGCCGGTGCCGTAGGTGCTGGCCCAGCCCAGGCCCTGCGCCTCGATCGGGGCGGCCTCGGGGTCGGCGCCGACGCTCTCGGCCGGGCCGGCGCCGTGGGTCTTGCCGAAGGTGTGGCCACCCGCGATCAGGGCCACCGTCTCCTCGTCGTTCATCGCCATCCGGCGGAACGTCTCACGGATGTCACGAGCCGCGGCGACCGGGTCCGGGTTGCCGTTCGGGCCTTCCGGGTTGACGTAGATCAGACCCATCTGGACGGCGCCGAGCGGGCTCTCCAGCTCGCGGTCACCGGTGTAGCGCTGGTCATCGAGCCAGGTGGTCTCGGGACCCCAGTACACGTCCTCGTCCGGCTCCCAGACGTCGGCGCGGCCGCCGCCGAAGCCGAAGGTCTCGAAGCCCATCTGCTCCAGTGCGACATTGCCGGTGAGGATCATGAGGTCGGCCCACGACAGGCTCTGGCCGTACTTCTTCTTGACCGGCCACAGCAGACGGCGGGCCTTGTCGAGGTTGCCGTTGTCCGGCCAGCTGTTGAGGGGCGCGAAACGCTGCTGGCCGGCGCCGGCGCCGCCGCGGCCGTCACTGATCCGGTAGGTGCCGGCGCTGTGCCACGCCATCCGGACCATGAACGGGCCGTAATGGCCGAAGTCGGCCGGCCACCAGTCCTGGGAGGTCGTCAGGACCTGCGCGATGTCCTGCTTCACCGCCGCCAGGTCCAGGGTCCGGAAGGCCGCGGCGTAGTCGAACTCTTCGCCCAGCGGGTTGGCCACCGCCGGATTCTTGGCCAGGATCTTCAGGTTCAGGCGTTCGGGCCACCACTGGCGGTTTCCGCCGCCCTGGGTGGGGTGCGCGGCGCGCTCGTGCGCGACGGGACAGCCGCCCCCGCCCTGCGCCTTCTCGTCCGTGACGATTGCATCGTGGTTCTCGGACATGGGAATCCTTCCGTACCAGGGGGATCGCGGTGCTCCGGACCGAATGCGGTCGAACAGGCGGGACACGGGGTCCCTGTGCACGGGGCTCGGCCTCGCCGGTCGACTCGACGCCGAGTGGTCACCGTCCCGTACTCCCGCCGCTCGGGAGTCTTCCTGCCTCTTGGCTATCAACGGAACCGATCCTACGATGGACGCAGTCCAAGTCAAGATGAACACCAAGCCGCTATCCGATCGGATCCCGGAAGCCGGCCGGCGGGCCCCGGGCGCGCCGGACCTGAGGGGGGAGTCGAGATGAGTGACCTGCTGGAGCGGTTGCGGGGGCGCGGCTGGCGGCTCACGTCCCAGCGGCGGGTCGTTGCCGAGGTCCTCGACGGCGAGCACGTGCACCTGACGGCCGACGAGGTGCATGCCCGCGCGGCCCGGCGGCTGCCGGAGATCTCCCGGGCCACCGTCTACAACGCCCTGGGCGAGCTGGTGGCGCTCGGAGAGGTCGTCGAGGTCACCACCGACGGCCGCGCGAAGCGCTACGACCCCAATGCGCACCGGCCGCACCAGCACCTGGTGTGCTCCGGCTGCGGGCTCATCCGCGACGTCCACCCGGACGGCGATCCGCTGGCCGCGCTGCCCGCGGCAGAACGCTTCGGGTTCGCCGTCTCCGAGGCCGAGATCACCTACCGAGGTCTGTGCCCGGCCTGTGCCCGGACCTGAGCGCCCCCGCGTTCCCGATTGACCCACGCCCGCCCGGGTAGGTGCCGTGCAGAACCGGCCGGTCGCAGAGGGCGGAGGCCGGCAGGACGATGGCACTGCACGAACCTGCGGACGTGGGAAGAGGTGGTCCCCTATGGCCCCGCCGGCGGACGGTGACCGATTCGCCGTGGACGTGCGGCCCGAGGGCGACGTTCTGGTCTTCACGCTCACCGGAGAGCTCGACCACGACACTGCGGAACCCCTGCGGGCCGCGCTCACCGCCGCCGTCGACGGCGGCGCACGCAGGCTGCTCGTGGACTTCTCGGGGGTCCGGTTCTGCGACTCCACCGGCCTGAACGTGCTCCTGCACAGTCGGCTCGCGCTTCAGGAGGACGGCGGCAGCATCGCCCTGTCCGGGCTGCGCCCACCCGTGGCTCGCATGTTCCGCATCACCGGTGCGGACGGGATCTTCCCCGTACACCCCGACGTGGCGCACGCGTTGGCCGAGCCGCGGCACGCGTGAGGGAGGAGCGCGTCATGGAGCCGCGGTCCCCCGACCGGAGGCGGGGCATCCTGCTGACGGGCATGACGGACGTCGTCACCCGTTGCCGTGACTTCACCCGTGACGCCCTCGTCGACTGGAAGTGGATGCCGGACGCCCGCGACGACGCGGAGGACGTCCTGCTGTTGGTGTCCGAGGTCGTCGCCAACGCCTGCCTGCACGCGGGCGGACCCCGCACACTCCTGCTGGTGTGCACGGACGACCTGCTGCGCGTCGAGGTCACCGACAGCGACCCCGCCGCCCCCGCGGCGCGCTCACGACCGGATCCGGCCCGGCCGGGCGGGTACGGGCTGCTCATCGTGGAGCGGATCGCCCGCCGCTGGGGCACGCTGCCCCTCGCGGACGGCAAGTGCGTGTGGGCCGAGATCGACTCGCCGCTGCGGTCCCCGGACGGTGCTCGGGGACCGCAGACCGTGTTGTGGTGACCGGCGGCCCGGTGGCCGGCGCCGCCCGGGCCGTGCCGTGGTCTCAGGGTGCGCCGTCGTCGCCGTCCTCGGGCGCCCCGGTGTCGTCGGGGTCTTCCAGCATCCCGGCCCGCAGCCGGTCCATGATCCGGCTCAGCAGCCTCGACACGTGCATCTGCGAGATGCCGAGGCGCTCGCCGATCTGCGACTGGGTGAGTTCCTCGCCGAAGCGCAGGCGCAGCACCAGCCGGTCGCGCTCACCCAGCGCGGTCAGCAGCGGCTTCAGCGTCTCCAGGTCCTCGATGCGCTCGTACGCCTCCTCCTCACTGCCCAGGGAACGTGGCAGCGCGCCGCCGTCCGCGTCCTGGCCGACGGAGGTGCTGAGGGATTCGGCGACGTAGCAGTTGGCGGCCTGCCGGCCCTCGGCCAGCGCGTCGTCGCTGACGCCGAGCTGTTCCGCGAGTTCGTGGTCGGTCGGCCGGCGGCCCAGGTCCTGCTCCATCGCGTCGCAGCATTTGGCCATGTCCAGGCGCAGCTCCTGCAGGCGCCGCGGCACCTTCACGGACCAGCTGGTGTCCCGGAAGAAGCGCTTCATCTCGCCCGTGACCGTCGGCACGGCGAAGGTGGCGAACTCGACCCCGCGCTCGACGTCGTACCGGTTGATGGCCTTGATCAGGCCGATGGTGCCGACCTGCACGATGTCTTCGAAGGGTTCGCTGCGGTTGCGGAAGCGCCGGGCCGCGTACCTCACCAGGCTGAGGTTCAGCTCCACCAGGGTGTTGCGGACGTAGGAGTACTCCGGCGTGCCCTCGTCCAGGGAGCGCAGACGGTGGAAGAGCGCCACGGACAGGCTCCTCGCGTCGTCGGTGCTGACGGCGAGGGGGTTATCCGGGATGTCGATGCCCTCCACCGGGGTCCCGGTATGGACAGGGTCCAGGGTGTTGCGGGACAGAGGGGTCATGAGCGTCCTCCGACGGGTCGGGGGGCTGCGCCGGAGCGCAGCGGGGCCGTCGTGGGTTTCCCGTCGGGTTATATACCCGATCGCGGCGACCTGACCCTTCCGGCGGCCTGCCCGCAGCCCCTGCCCGGCTCGATCGGGTGCGCCTGCCCGCCGACCGTCGCCAACCGGCCACACCCGACGCTTCAACGAGAAAATCCTCGACCGCGTACTACGCTGGTGGGTTGTTCGGCGACAGACCGGAACAAAAAGGGTGAAAAGCGTCTCCGCCGATGAACCGGACCACCTGCCGGAACGACACGCGAGGGCCGATGCCAGCCACACCCGAACGCTCTGAACTCGCTCTCCTCGACGACGGCGGCCCGTACGGCACCGCGGCCACGGGCACGGGACCGCACGAGGAGCCCGGCAAGTCCGCACGGTTCCGCGCCGGGCCCGCCGCCCCGCCCCGTACCCTCATCGACGTCTTCGAAGCCTCCGTACGGGCGTACCCCGACGAACCGGCCCTGGACGACGGCGTCACCCGCCTCAGCTACCGGGCCCTGGCCGCCGAGGTCGACCGCGGCCGCCGCGCCCTCGCCGACGCCGGGGTCGGCGGCGGGGACCGGGTGGGCGTACGCGTCCCGTCCGGTACCAACGAGCTGTACGTGGCGATCCTGGCCGTCCTCGCCGCGGGCGCCGCCTACGTGCCCGTCGATGCGGAGGACCCGGACGAAAGGGCCGACCTGGTCTTCGGCGAAGCCGGAGTGCGGGCGGTCGTGGGTGCCGGACGGCGCATCGACACCCTCCGTGCGCCCCGCCCCGGCGCCGGTGACCGCTCCGCGCGCCCCGGCCCCGGGCACGACGCGTGGATCATCTTCACCTCGGGCTCCACCGGAAGGCCCAAGGGCGTCGCCGTCACCCACCGCAGCGCCGCCGCCTTCGTCGACGCCGAAGCCGCACTGTTCCTCACCGAGGAACCACTCGGCCCCGGCGACCGGGTCATGGCCGGCCTGTCCGTCGCCTTCGACGCCTCCTGTGAGGAGATGTGGCTGGCCTGGCGCCACGGTGCCTGCCTCGTACCCGTCCCGCGCAGCCAGGTCCGCAGCGGCGCCGACCTCGGCCCCTGGCTGGTCGAGCAGGAGATCACCGTGGTCTCCACCGTGCCGACCCTGGCCTCCCTGTGGGAGCCCGAGGCCCTCGCCGAGGTCCGGCTGCTCGTCTTCGGCGGCGAGGCCTGTCCGCCCGAACTGACCCAGCGCCTGGTCACCGAGGGCCGCGAGGTGTGGAACACCTACGGTCCCACCGAAGCGACCGTCGTCGCCTGCGCCGCCCTCCTGACCGGCGGCGAACCCGTCCGCATCGGCCTCCCGCTCGACGGCTGGGAACTCGCCGTCGTCGACGGCTGCGGGGAACCGGTGCCCATGGGCGGCAGCGGTGAGCTCGTCATCGGCGGCGTCGGCCTGGCCCGCTACCTCGACCCCGACAAGGACGCCGAGAAGTACGCCCCCCTCCCGTCCCTGGGCTGGCAGCGCGCCTACCGCAGCGGCGATCTCGTCCGCGCGGAACCCGAAGGGCTCGTCTTCCTCGGCCGCGCGGATGAGCAGATCAAACTCGGCGGTCGCCGCATCGAACTCGGCGAGGTCGACGCCGCCCTCCAGGCCCTGCCGCACGTGGCCGGCGCCGCGGCCGCCGTCCGCACCGCGCGCAGCGGAAACCAGCTGCTGGTCGGCTACCTGGTCACCCAGGACGGCTGGGACCGCGCCGCGGCCGTCGAACGGCTGCGCGCAGAACTCCCCGCCGCCCTGGTACCCCTCCTCGCGCCCGTCACCGAACTGCCCACCCGCACCTCCGGCAAGGTGGACCGCGACGCGCTGCCCTGGCCGCTGCCCGACCTGGAGACCGCCGGCCCGGCCGAAGAGCTCCACGGCACCGAGGCCTGGCTCGCGGAGCAGTGGCGCGAAACCCTCGGCGCGCCCGTCACCGGCGCCGGCGACGACTTCTTCGCGATCGGCGGGAACAGCCTCGCCGCCGCCCGCCTCACCACCCGGCTGCGGACCCGCTATCCGAACGCGGCCGTGCTCGACATCTACCAGCAGCCCACCCTGCGCAGGCTGGCCCGCCGCTTGGAGAAGTCGGTGACCCACGAGGGCGCGATCCGCCCCGTCGCACCGGTCCCCCTCCACTCCCAGGCCCTCCAGTCGCTCCTGCTGCTCCCGCTGCTCACCGTCCTCGGCCTGCGCTGGACGGTCGCGCTGCTGGCGCTGGGCAACGTGCTGCACCGGTTCGGGCCCTACCCGTGGGCGCCGACCGCCTCCTGGTGGCTCGTCGCCGTCGGCGCCGTCCTGCTCTTCAGCCCTCCGGGCCGGCTGGCCGTCGCCGCCGGCGGCGCACGCCTGCTCCTGCGCGGGGTACGGCCCGGACGGTACCCGCGCGGCGGCAGCGTGCACCTCAGGCTCTGGACCGCCGAGCGCCTGGCCGAGTACGCGGGCGCGACCGCCCTGACCGGCTCCTGGCTCGAACGCTACGCGCGGGCCCTCGGTGCCAAGGTCGGTCCCGAGGTCGACCTGCACGCCCTGCCCCCCGTCACCGGCATGCTCAAGCTCGGCCGCGGCTGCGCCGTCGAGTCCGAGGTCGACCTCCGCGGACACTGGCTGGACGGGGACCAGCTGGAGATCGGGCCCGTCAAGGTCGGTGCCGGAGCGGTGGTCGGCACCCGCAGTGTGCTCTTCCCCGGGGCGCGCATCGGCAAGCGGGCCGAGGTGGCCCCGGGCTCCGCCGTCGCCGGGACCGTTCCGACCGGCCAGCGCTGGGCCGGAGCGCCCGCCGCCAAACTCGGCAGGGCCAAGCGGAACTGGCCTGACGGGCGCCCGCCGCGGGCCGTCCACTGGCGGGCCATGTACGGGATCACCGGCTTCGGCCTCACGGCGCTGCCGGTCCTCGCCACGGTGCCCGCCCTGCTGGTGCTGAGCAGCTTCGTGCCCGCGGACGCCGGACTCGCCGCGGCCCTGCGCGGAGCGCTGTGCGCCGTGGTGCCCGCGGCCCTCGCCTTCGGCCTCGCCTACGCACTGCTCCTACTGGCCGCCGTACGCCTGCTCAGCCTCGGCCTGCGCGCCGGGAACCATCCGACGCACAGCCGGATCGGCTGGCAGGCCTGGACGGTCACCCAACTGATGGACCTGGCCAGGGAGACCCTCTTCCCGCTCTACGCCGGGCTGATCACACCGGTCTGGCTGCGCCTGCTCGGCATGAAGATCGGCCGCGGCGCCGAGGTCTCCACCGTACTGGCGCTGCCGAGCCTCACCACGGTGGGCGAAGGCGCCTTCCTGGCCGACGACACCCTCACCGCCCCCTTCGAGCTGGGCGGCGGCTGGGTGCGGATCGGACACTCCGCGATCGGCCGCCGAGCCTTCCTGGGCAATTCCGGCATGGCCGCGCCCGGCCGCGCGGTGCCGGACGACGGCCTGGTCGGCGTGCTCTCCGCGGCACCGAAGAAGGCCAAGAAGGGCAGCTCGTACCTGGGCCTGCCGCCGGTCAGGCTGCCCCGTTCCAGCGCCGACACCGACCGCAGCCGGACCTACGACCCGCCGGCGCGCCTGCTGTGGGCGCGCGGCCTGGTGGAGCTGTGCCGTCTCGTCCCCGTGTTCTGTTCGGCCGCCCTGGCCGTACTGGCCGTGGCGGCGCTGAGCGCGCTGACCGCGTGGAGCGGCCTGGGCGTTTGGGGCGCCGTACTGCTCTCGGGCGCCGTTTTGCTGGCCGCCGGAACGGCCGCCTGCTGCGTTGCGGTCGGCGCGAAGTGGCTCCTGGTGGGCCGGCACCGGCCGGGAGAGCACCCGCTGTGGAGCGGCTTCGTGTGGCGCAACGAGCTCGCCGACACCTTCGTCGAGGTCCTGGCCGTCCCCTGGTTGGCCGGATCCGTGCCGGGCACTGCGCTGATGACCCTGTGGCTGCGGGGGCTCGGTGCCCGGATCGGCCGCGGCGTGTGGTGCGAGAGCTACTGGCTGCCCGAGAGCGACCTGGTCACACTGGGCGACGGGGTGAGCGTGAACCGGGGCTGCGTGCTGCAGACACACCTCTTCCACGACCGGATCTTGAGGACGGATACTGTGGTCCTCCGCGAGGGCGCCACTCTGGGCCCGGGCGGAATCGTCCTGCCCGGCAGTACGGTCGGGGCACGCAGCACCCTGGGTCCCGCCTCCCTGGTGATGGCCGGGGAGTCCGTCCCCGCCGACACCCGCTGGCTGGGCAACCCGATCGAGGCATGGCGGCCCTGAGGGGCGGTGGCGCCGGCCGGGCCGGGAGCGGCAGCAGGATCGGCAGGGGCACACCAGCACGGCGTACGAGCACGGCGCAGGGAGCGGATGCGGCAGTGAGCGGCCAGACCACAGCGGTATCGGATCCGTACTTTCCGGCCAACGGCGACTCCCGTTACCGTGTGCACCGGTACGAGCTCGCCCTGGACTACCGTCCCGGCCCCAATCGGCTGGCCGGCACCGGCCGCCTCAGCGCGATCGCCGGGCGTGCGCCGCTCACCGAGTTCCACCTGAACCTGGCCGATTTCAAGCTGGGCCGTGTCCTGGTCAACGGGCGGGCACCGCAGTACACCCATCGGGGCGGCAGGCTGCGCATCCGGCCGGCCAAGCCGCTGCCCGCCGGTGCCGCCTTCACCGTCGACGTGCACTGGTCGGGTAACCCCAAGCCGGTGCGCAGCCCGTGGGGCGGTCTCGGCTGGGAGGAGCTGACCGACGGCGCGCTCGTGGCCAGCCAGCCCGTGGGTGCCCCCTCCTGGTACCCGTGCAATGATCGCCCGGCCGACAAGGCCTCCTACCAGATCTCCGTCAACACACCGTCCGCCTACACCGTCGTGGCCGGCGGCCGCCTGCTCACCCGTACCACCAGGGCCAGCACCACCACTTGGGTCTACGAGCAGCCCGCGCCGACCTCCAGCTACCTGGTCGGCCTGTCCATCGGCATGTACCAGACGGTGCTCCTGGGCACCCCCGGACCCGGAGGCGTGACGCAGAGCGCCCATGTGCCCGCCCACCTGCTGCCTCGGTTCGCCCGCGACTTCGCCCGGCAGCCGGCCATGATGCAGCTGTTCGAGGAGCTCTTCGGCGCCTACCCCTTCGGCGAGTACGCGGTGGTGGTCGCCGACGAGGAACTGGACGTTCCGGTGGAAGCCCAGGGGCTCTCCCTCTTCGGGGCCAACCACCTGGACGGCGTACGCGGTTCGGAGCGCCTCATCGCCCACGAGCTCGCCCACCAGTGGTTCGGCAACAGCGTGACCATCGCCGACTGGCGCCACATCTGGCTCAACGAGGGCTTCGCGAAGTATGCAGAATGGCTCTGGTCAGAGCGCTCCGGCGGCCGGACCGCCCACGAGCAGGCGGCCGCCGCGCACCGGTCGCTGACCTCACGGCCCCAGGACCTCCGGCTGGTGGACCCCGGGCGGAAACTGATGTTCGACGACCGTCTGTACCAGCGCGGGGGCCTCGCGGTCCACGCCGTCCGGCGCGCCCTGGGGGAGGAGGCCTTCTTCCGCATGCTGCGGGACTGGGCCGCCGTGCACCGCCACGGCGTCGTCAGTACCGCCGCCTTCACCGCCCACGCCGCCCGCTACGCGTCCGATCCGCTGGACGACCTGTACTCGGCCTGGCTCTACGAGGCGCCGCTGCCGCCCCTGCCCGGGTAGTTTCCGGACGGTTTGCAGCGGTCCCGGTCCACCCGTTCTTGATGATCACGCTGGTCAGGGCTCTGTCCCAGGCGGCCGGAAGTGGACGGGGAGCGGCCGGGCGGCCCTTGCCCGGGGACTATGCGGCTGTCAGCATTCCAGCGCGCGCCCCGCGGAGGCCCGGGGACGGAGCAGATCCCGCAGCCTCCCTTTGCACGGTTCCGTCCGGTGAACAACGAGCCAGGAGTGCATTCCGTGATCCGATCGAAACTGCGTACGCTGCTGCTCAGTGGCGGCAGTGCGGCCGTCATGCTGGCCGCCGCCCTCGCCCCCGCCACCGCGTCCGCCTCACCCGCCCCCGAGGCCCGCCAGGCTACCGGCGCGGCCGCCGGCTTCTGGTCCTGTACCGTCCCGCCCGGCTACACCTACACGGCGACGACGAACACCCTGAGCTGCGGGGGCACCGGCTTCCGCACCTACTACCTGGTCCAGCCGCCCTCCGACGGCCTGTGGGCCTGCACCGTGGGCACCGGCTTCACCTACTCCGCCACCCAGAACACCCTCGACTGCTCGACGAGCGGCGGCTTCCGCACCAAGTACCTGCTGCGCACTCCGAAGACCGGTCTGTGGGCGTGCACCGTCCCGTCCGGTTTCACCTACACGAGCACGCAGAACACGCTCGACTGCTCGACGAGCGGCGGCTTCCGTACCAAGTACCTGCTGCGGGCCTTCTGACCCGGGCCCCGGTTCCCGGACGCCTGCCGGAGCGGAACCCCCGCTCCGGCAGGCGCTGCCCAACGGCCCGTCCCGCTGCCCGGCCGTTCCGCACGGCTTCGGCGCCCTGCCCCGGACCCCACCGGCTCGGGTTCAGGAGGATCCCGGCGCCGGGGTGAGCGTCGGGGACGCGGCGGGGGTGCCTGGGTCCACGCAGCTCAGAGACATGATCACCAGGGAATCGGCGCCGCGGCCCGGCTCCGGGGACGGGAGCACCGACAGGGCCGTCCAGTTCCCCTTCGTGAGGGTCAGCGTTCCGTCGCCCACGTCGGGGCCGGCCTGCCAGCCGTGCTCGGAACGGGCCCGCGCGAAGGCGGCCTGGAGAGCGGCGTCCACCGTCTCGGGGGAGTGCAGGCCCGTCAGCCGTTCGGCGCACCGGCCCGTGGAGCCCGAGGGCTCCCTGTCCACCGTGATGCCCTCCGCCGCCAGCGCCGACGTCATCTCCGACACCGCGGCGTCCGCAGTCAGCGGGGGGCCCGAGAAGCGCGGGGGCAGCGGACCGAGGTCCCGCAGCGGCGCCCCGCACGCCGCGGCCGACGCCGTGACCGAAACCGCCATGGCCAGGGCCGCCAGAGCTGCGCGCCTGCGCTGCCGTCGCATGATGGTGTCCGTCCTCTCGGTTCGTTGCACGGCCGGCCAGTCTGCCACCCCGTCGATCTTGAGGCGGCACCGGCCGCGGGCGTACCGGTCACCGGCTTCAGCTTTGTCTCGTCCAGCGCTGGGACGCCTCGCCGCCGCAGGTCCTGGTCACGAGGCCGCTGCTCATGCCGAGGTCGAGGCAGCCGCCGCCGAGGTCGCTGCGGAGGCTGCCGTTCGCACCGGTACGCCACACCCGGCCGATGTCCTGGGCGCAGTCGCCGACGAAGACTGCCTGGCCGAGCCCGTTGGAGTAGAGGCAGCCCCCGCTCTGCTGGTTGACCAGTGTGAAACTTCCGTCCGATCGGCTCCGCACGGTCCAGCGGGCTGACCCGTTCGCGCAGTCGCCGAAGTCCGAGGCTCCGAAGACCTGGGTGATGCACGTGCTGTTGTTGCCGTTGCGGTAGCGGTAGGTCCCGGTGTCGGGCACGGAGGGCGGCTGGGCGGGGGCCGTGGCGGCCGCTGTCGGGGTGCTTCCGGCGGACGGGCGGGATCCGCCGCCGCTGCCCCCCGCGTTCGCCAGGCCTCCGGAGCCGCCCGATCCGGGCTGGGCGCCGCCGGCGGGAACCGTGCCCGGACCGTCACCGGTGCCGCCGGCCGCCGGCACCGGTGCTGCGCCGGTGCCGTCCTGTGCCTGCCCGGCAGCCCGACCGGGATCCTGGGCAGGAGGCTGCGTGGGCGGGGCCGCACCGGACGGGGTGCCGCCGGCGACCGTCGCGGGATCGGCCGGGGCCGTCACCGGAGCCGTCGGGCCGTTGCGGGCCTCGGTCTGCGGCGCGGAGAGGTGCGGCAGGTACTGGACGGCGAGCGTCGTACCGCCGGAGACCACGACCACGGGAACGAGGGCGAGCAGGACGCGCGTGCGGCGGCGCCGCCCGGGCCGCTCGGGGGCGTCGGGGCCGGACCCGGCGGCGGGTGCGACCTTGGGCCCTGAGACCTTGGGCTCCGTTCCCCCTTCCGCCTTCGGCTTCTCCTGCGGGCCCGGCTTCCCGCCGCTGAGCGGGAGCGTCGCCACGTCGCCGTCCTGCACCTTCGCGGCGAAGGCGGCCCGCTCGGTGAGCCGCTCGTCGACGGCCACCGGCCACAGCGGCTGTGTGAACGGGCCCTTCCGACTCGCGTGCTCCAGGAGCTCCGCCGCCGCGGGGCGGTCGCCCGGATCCTTGGCGAGACAGGCCGCGACGAGTGCGGCGAGCTCTGGCTCACGGTCCCGCAGCGGCTCCAGGTCGGGCTCCTCGTGGACGATCCGGTACAGCACACCGTGCCCCGACTCGTCCCCGAAGGGCGGACGGCCGCACGCCGCGTACGCGAGCACCGAACCCAGTGCGAACACGTCGGCGGCGCCGCCCGGCTGCCGTTTCCCCGAGGCCTGCTCGGGTGACATGTAGGCGGGAGTGCCCACGACCATGCCGGTCCTGGTCAGCTGGCTCTGGTCGGCGGCCCGGGCGACACCGAAGTCGATGAGGGTCAGCCCGTCCAGGGTCAGCATGATGTTCGAGGGCTTGAGGTCGCGGTGCACCATGTCCAGCGCGTGCACCGCTGCCAGGCTCGCCGCCGCTTCCCGCAGCAGCAGCCACAAAGCGTCCGCGGGCAGCGGTCTACCGTGCAGCGTGATGGCCTCCCGCAGGGTGATCCCGGGAAGGTACGCGGTGGCGAACCACGGCGGCCGCGCCGTGCGGTCGCCGGCGAGCAGCGGTGCGGTGGCGTCGGCCGGCAGCCGGGCGAGGTTGTCCAGCTCGTGCCCGAACCGGCGCAGGAAGTCCTCGTCCTCCCCGACGACGGAGGCCAGCAGCTGTTTGACCGCGACGTACCGGCCCTCGTGCACGCCGAGGTATACCCGTCCCATGCCGCCGGTCCCGAGTCGGCCCGCGAGCGGGATCGGTCCGATCCGCCGGGGATCCTCCGCCGCCAGCGGCTCGGCTCCGCTCCCCGCCAGGTCCCACACGTCGCCTGCCCTGCTTGGATCGAATACGGGTCCCGAGGAATCTATCCCGATCATCCGGCAAGAGCAACGAGCCTGTTGGGTAGTGGAGTTGAGGTTCTCAGTCGGCTGCCGCACAGGGGGTCGCGGATCCGGCGGACGGTCGCGGGAGGACGTTCGGGCGCCGTCGGGGGAGGGGTCCGCGACCGGGTTCGGCCGCACCCCGAATCATCGGGGCGGGGCGGCGCGGCGAGATCGTGAGAACCGTTACATTCATCCCTCAATTGCCCCTTTTGCGGCAATCATGGTTCGCGTTATCTGTCGTCTATGTGCCGCGCTGAGCGGCCCGCGTCGCCCGGGAACGGTCGGCGCCACTGGGAGTGACATGGGACGCGTGCGCGGCTGGACGGGCAACCGGCGGACGGCCCTGCCGATGATGGCGGGTGGAGCCGTCGTCCTCGGGCTGGGCGGCCTCTACGTCACGGGCCTCGTGGCCGGCGGTGACATCGCCCCGGGCACGAGCGTGCGCGGCGTCGACATCGGCGGGATGACCGCCGCGCAGGCCCGCCGGGCACTGGACCGGGAGCTCGGCCCCATCGCCGCCGCGCCCGTCGCGATGAAGATCGGCGACCGCGTCGAGAAGGCGGATCCGGCCGCGCTCGGACTGTCGCTCGACACGACCGCGACCGTCGACCGCGCCGTGCGCAAGGGCTACGACCCCGTCACCGTCATCGGCTCCCTCTTCGCCTCCGGCCGGCGCGACGTCGAACCGGTGGTCCGCGCGGACGAGCAGAAGGGCCGCGCCGCGGTCGACCGGATCGCCGAGGACACCGCCCGCACCCCCCGCGACGGCGCCATCGCCTTCGAGAAGGGCACGGCGAAGGCCGTCACCCCGCTCCCCGGCACCGCCCTCGTGGCGGACCGGGCTCTCGACACCCTTCGCGACGCCTACCTGCGGAAGGACCAGGCCCCGGTCGTGCTGCCGGTCGAGACCACCGAGCCGGCCGTCGGCGCCGAGGAGACCGGTCGGGCCCTGAGGCAGTTCGCCCAGCCCGCCATGTCGGGTCCCGTCGCGCTCACCGTCGCCGGCGAGCGCGTGTCCATCACCCCCGCCGTGCTCGGCGAGCACCTGAAGATGCGGCCCGACGCCCAGGGCCGCCTCGTGCCCGCGCTCGACTCCAAGGGGCTGCTGGCCGAACCCGCCGTGGCCCGCCCGATCGCGGAGGCCAGCCGGCCGCCGCTCGACGCGACGCCCCACGTCAACCCCGATGGCACCGTGGTCATGGCCCAGCAGAGCCGTGCCGGCCGGAAGGTCACCGAGGAGGCGCTCGGCAAGGCCGTGCTGCCGCTCCTGACCCGCACGGGCGCCGCCCGCAGCGGTGAGATCGCCACGGTCGCCGTGCAGCCCGAGCTGACCGGCGAGGAGGCGCGCCGGATCGGGATCAAGGAGAAGATCTCCTCCTTCACGGTCGAGTTCCCGGCCGCCCCGTACCGCAGCACCAACATCGGGCGCGCGGTGGAGCTCATCAACGGCTCCGTGGTCCAGCCCGGCAAGGAGTGGAGCTTCAACCGCACGGTCGGTGAGCGCACCAAGGAGAACGGCTTCGTCGACGGCATCATGATCAACGACGGCCAGTACGTGAAGTCGCCGGGCGGGGGCGTGTCCGCGGTCGCCACGACCATGTACAACGCCGTCTTCTTCGCGGGCCTCAAGCCCGTCGAGCACGGTGCGCACTCCTTCTACATCGAGCGTTATCCCGAGGGCCGCGAGGCCACCGTCGCGTGGGGCACCCTCGACCTGCGCTGGATCAACGACTCCGGGCACGCCGTCTACATACAGGCCGAGTCCACCGACACCTCGCTGACCATAACGCTCCTCGGGACCAAGAAGTACGACGAGATACGGGCCACCAAGGGGCCCCGCACCAACGTCACGCAGCCCGCGAAGCGCACCGGGAACGGCCCGGCCTGCGAGGTCCAGACCCCGCTGGAGGGCTTCGACGTGACCGTCGGCCGGGTCTTCGTCCAGGGCGGCAGGGAAGTCCGCAGCGAGGAGTTCAGGACCCACTACACTCCGCGCGACGAGGTCGTCTGCGCCCCGGAGGCGCCGGAGGGAGCCCTGGTCCCGACCGCCCCCGCCGCTCCGACGGCCCCCACCGCTCCCGGATCCGCGCGCACGGCGCAGGCCGACTCCGCCCCCGCCGGGACCTCCGGCGCCGCCGGCGCCCCCCGCGCGTCCTGAGCGGCGACCCGGGACGAGGGGTGACACTCCCGGCGCGCATTGTGCACGCCGGGAGCCATGGCGGCCCGGAAGTGCTACAACTGGGTTCGTGACCATTCCTCGCCGCCACCCGTGCCGGGCACGTCGGTGCGGTCACCTCTAGGCAACCGATTCAGAAGCGTCGCCGGCCAGGTATTCGTCCTCCAGGTGGCGATCGTGGTCCTGCTCGCAGCCGGGTCCCTGCTGGCCCTGGTGCTGCAGTCGCGCCACGACATCGACCGCGAGGCGCGCAACCGCTCGGTGTCCGTCGCCGAGACCTTCGCGCACCAGCTGGGCCTCCAGCCCGCGCTGAAGACGTCCGACCCCTCCGCGGTCCTGCAGCCCCTCGCCGAACAGACGCGCAAGGCCGCCGGGGTCGACTTCATCGTGGTGATGGACACCAACGGCATCCGCTACAGCCACCCGCAGCCGGACCGCATCGGGAAACGATTCGTCGGGACCATCGAGCCCTCGCTGCAGGGCAAGGTCCACACCGAGAGCGTGGACGGCCCCCTCGGCAAGGAGATCCAGGCGGTGGTCCCCGTCAAGGGACCCGACGGCGAGGTCGTCGCCCTGGTGTCCGCCGGCCTGACCGTCGAGAACGTCACCGGCGCCCTCGACCGCCAGCTCCCCGTCATCCTCCTGGCCATCGCCACCGGCCTGGCCCTGGCGACCGTCGGCACCTGGCTGATCAGCAGACGCCTGCGCCGCCAGACCCACGGGCTCGGCACGCAGGAGATGACCCGCATGTACGAGCACCACGATGCCGTGCTCCACGCCGTCCGCGAAGGGGTCCTGATCACCGACGGCGACGGGCAGCTACTGCTGGCCAACGACGAGGCCAAACGCCTCCTGGGCCTGCCCGAGGACGCCGAAGGCAGGCACATCGGTGACGTGCCCGGCCTGGAGCGCCGGATGGCGGACCTGCTGCTTTCCGGCCGCGAGGCCACCGACGAGGTGATCGGCTCCGGCGACCGCCTGCTCGTCGTGAACCAGCGGCCCACCCACCCCCGCGGCCGGCCCGAGGGCGCGGCGGCCACCATCCGCGACTCGACCGAGATGCAGATCCTGACCACCCGGGCCGAGACGGCCCGCAGGCGCCTCAAACTGCTGTACGACGCGGGCGGCGACGTCGGCACCTCCCTCGACGTGGTCCGCACGGCCGAGGAGCTCGCCGCCGTCGCCGTGCCCCGCTTCGCGGACTTCGTCACCGTCGACCTCGCCGACCAGGTCATCGACGGCGACGAGCCCGCCCCGGGCGCCGACATGCGCCGCACGGCGATCAGCGGCATCCGCTCCGACCACCCCCTCTACCCCGTCGGCCGGCTGATCGACTTCCTGCCGTCCACCCCGCAGGCCCGCGGCTACGGCACCGGCCGGGCGGAACTCGTCCCGGACCTGTCGCAGGCGCCCGGCTGGCAGGCCCAGGACCCGCCGCGGGCCCGCGCCATCGTCGACTACGGCATCCACTCGCTCATCGCGGCCCCCCTCATGGCCCGGGGCGTCGTCCTCGGTGTGGTCAACTTCTGGCGGTCGCAGAAGCAGGAGCCCTTCGACGAGGACGAACTGTCCCTCGCCGAGGAACTCGTCGCCCGCGCGGCGGTCAGCATGGACAACGCCCGCCGCTACACCCGCGAACACGCCCTCGCCGTGACGCTCCAGCGCAGCCTGCTGCCGCGCGCCCTGCCCGAGCAGAGCGCCATGGACGTCGCGCACTTCTATCTGCCCGCCCAGTCCGGGGTGGGCGGTGACTGGTTCGACGTCATCCCGCTGCCCGGCAGCCGCGTCGCCCTGGTCGTCGGAGACGTCGTCGGCCACGGCCTGCACGCCGCGGCCACCATGGGCCGGTTGCGCACCGCCGTGCACAACTTCTCCTCCCTCGATCTACCGCCCGACGAGATCCTCGCCCGCCTGGACGACCTCGTACAGCGCATCGACCACGACCACAACGGGGACGCCGACGACAGCGACGGCGGCGTGCTCGGGGCCACCTGCCTGTACGCCGTCTACGACCCGGTGTCGCAGCGCTGCACGATGGCCCGTGCGGGGCACCTGCCGCCGCTCGTGGTGGCCCCCGACGGCAGGACGCAGATCGTCGAGCTGCCCGCGGGCCCCCCGCTGGGCCTGGGCGGCATGCCGTTCGAGACCGCGGAGCTGGAGCTGACCGAAGGCAGCCAGCTGGTCCTCTACACCGACGGCCTGGTGGAGGAGCGGACCCGGGACATCGGCGAGGGCCTCGAACTGCTCCGGGCGGCGCTCAGCCATCCCGACCGGGATCCCCATGACAGCTGCCGGGCCGTGCTCGACATGATGCTCCCCGCCCGGCCGACCGACGACGTGGCGTTGCTCATCGCCCGGACCCGGACCCTCGGGCCCGACCGGGTCGCCCAATGGGACGTGGCCTTCGAACCGAGCGCCGTCGGAGCGATGCGCAGCGTCGCCGCCAAGAAGCTGGAGGAATGGGACCTGACGGAACTCGGCTTCGCGGCGGAACTGATCCTCAGCGAGCTCATCACGAACGCCCTGCGGCACGGGAGCGGGCCCGTGCGGGTGCGGCTCCTGCGCGACCACAACTTGACCTGTGAGGTGTGGGACGGCAGCAGCACCGCGCCCCACCTGCGGTACGCCGCCACCACGGACGAGGGAGGCCGCGGACTGTTCCTGGTCGCCCAGCTCAGCGAGCACTGGGGCACCCGCTACACCCCCGAGGGGAAGGTCATCTGGGCGGAACTGGCCCTGCCGGGCACCGCGGGCGGCGGCGAGGCCGTCCTGACGGCCTTCCTGGACGTGGACCCCCTCTGACCGTGCCGCGGCCGGGGCTCACCGGGCGCCCCCCTGGTTCGTGCCGATACGGGCCGTGAGCAGGGCGATGTCGTCGTCGGCGGACGCCGGGACGAGGTGGGCGATCAGCGAGTCGCAGAGGTGGTCGAGCGGTTGCAGGGGCTCGGTGAGGAGACCGGTGAGCTCGCCGAGGCGCTCGTCGATGTCACGGTTGCGGGCTTCGATCAGCCCGTCCGTGTACAGGACGAGGAGGCTCCCCGGCGGGAGCGTGACCTCGGTCGTGGTGAAGGTGACCCCGCCGACGCCCAGCGGGGCCCCGGGCGGGGACCTGACCAGGTAGACGGTGCCGTCGGGCTCGGCCACGGCGGGCGGCGGGTGACCGGCCCGGGTAATCGTGCAGTGCCCGGTGGCCGGGTCGCAGACCACGTACAGAAAGGTCGCGAGCATCGGCTCCGCCAGATCGGCGAGGGTCGCCTCCAGCTGGTGGAGCAGCGCCGTCGGCGGCATGTCGAGGCGGGCGAGGGCGCGGACGGTCGCGGACAGGCGCCCCATCACCGCCGCGGCCGCGATGCCGTGCCCCATCACGTCGCCCATGAGCAGGCCGGCCCTGCCCCCGGCCAGGGGGACGACGTCGTACCAGTCCCCGCCGACCTCGTTGACGTCACTGGCCGGCAGGTACCGGTGGGCGATCTCGATGCCCGGGGGCGGCGTCACGTGCTGGGGCAGCATGCTGCGCTGCAGGACGACCGCCGTTTCGTGCTCGTGGTGGTAGAGGCGGGCGTTGTCGATGCTGATGGCGGCCCGCGCGGCGAGTTCGCCGGCGAGCGCGACGTCGTCGGATCCGAAGGACTCGAAGGGCCGGGTGCGGTAGAAGGAGGCCACACCGAGCACGAGACCGCGCGCGATGAGCGGAACCTTCAGGAACGAGTGCACGCCCGTCTCGACCAGCTGCGCGGGCTTGGGGCTGTGCCGGCCGGCGGTCGCGACGGCCATCGCGTCGAGGTGGGCTACCAGGAAGGGCTGGCGGGCCGCGAGTGCCTGGGTATACGGCGCGGTCGCCGGGAAGGTGAGTGTCCGGCCCAGCGGAGCGAGGATCCGGGTGACCGCGGTCCCGGCCAGCGGGGCCTTGCCGAGCCGTCGCAGCGCGACGCCCCCGGTCAGCCCCATGCCCGGTTCGTTGCCCTGAGCGAGCGAGTCCAGCACGTCCACCGTGACGGCGCTGGCGAGGTGCGGGACGGCGAGGTCGGCCAGCTCCTGCGCGGTGCGTTCGAGGTCGAGGCTGGCGCCGATCCGGGAACTGGCCTCGGTGAGCAGGGCGAGTCGGCGCCGCCCGGCCTCGGCCTCGGTGTGGTCGCGCTGCTGCGTGGTGATGTCGAGCAGGGAGGCGATCACGCCGATCGGCCGGCCGCCGGGGTCCTCCACCCGCACGTACGAGCAGGCCCACACGTGGTCGTGGTCCGGGTCGGCGGGGGTGCGGCCGCTGCGCCGGCGGTTGAGGACCGGTTCGCCGGTCTCCAGTACCTGGCGCATGGCCGTTTCCATCTCGCCCCCGTTCACCTCCGGCAGCAGCTCGGCGAGCCGCCGGCCCACGTGGGCGGACTCCGGCAGGCCGTTCATCGCCTCCAGCGCCGCATTGACCTGGAGGAAGCGCAACTGGGTGTCGAGGACGGCGATCCCGACGGGCGAGCGGGCGAACAGACCGTCCCACACCGCGGAGGCCCCCCGGATCCGGCGCGCCGCATGCGCGTCCGCGGCGAACACCAGCACGGCCGAGGCACCGTGGCGGCGGTCGGGAACGGGGCAGGCCCAGATCTCCAGTTCCAGCGGGTGACCGTCCCGGTGCCAGGCGGTGACCGTCCCCATCACCCCGTGACCGGTGGCGGCCGTCTCCCAGAGCGAACGGCCCAGGCTGCGGTCGGCGCCGGGGTGGAGGAGGTCCGCGATGTGCCGTCCGAGCACCTGGGGCGGGTCGTAGCCCAGCAGCTCCTGCGCGCCGTGGTTCCAGCGCACGATCGTTCCGTCGCCGCTGGTGGCCATGAGCGCCACCGGGAGGGTGCCCAGCCACCCGCCGGCGTCCTGGGCGGCGCTGCTGACCAGGTCCTGCAGCGGCATCTCCTCATGCATCCCGCACCCGCTCCTTCCGGGCGGACCCGGCTTCGCCGCGCGGCGGCTCCGGGGCGAGGCGCAGCCCGCGCCGGCCGCTCGCCCGGTGCGCGCCGCGGCCGCGCTCGATCCCGTTCATCACCTTCATCCTCGCCCCGGGCGGGCGCAGGCGCTCCCCGGCCGCCGCACTCGGGTGCGCTCTCCACGCTGCGGTTTCCGGGGCGTGCGCCGGCCGCCGGTGGCCCTCCCGCACCCGCGTTCATCCGGTCGGCCGAGCACAGCGGGCCACCCGCGCCACGCCGGGCCACGCTGTGGACAAGGACCGACCGACACCACCGCACAGACGAGGACCGCACCATGTCCCACAGGCGACGTATCGGCATCATCGCGGGGGCCGCAGCGCTGCTGCTCGGCGGCACCGCTTGCTCGGGTCTGGGGCGGAGCACCGTCGGCCAGCTCAGCTTCCGCGGCCACGACTCGCCGGTCGAGATCAGCTACTCCAACACCCTCGTCACGGGCTGCCACCGGATCGCCATCCCCGACGGGGCCACCCACGTCGAGAACAACACCCTCGTCGACGTCATCCTCTACCAGAACTTGGACTGCAAGCAGTCCGACGAGCCGAACAACGAGATCTACGTGGCGACGACGCTCTCGAACGTCACGGCCCCCCGGACCCGTCCCTGGCGGAGCTTCAGTGTGGTCCACTGACGCGTACACCCGGCCGCGGCGGCGGCGACGCCGTCCGGTGCGGGTTCCCGGTCACGTTCCCGGGCACGGGCTCCGGTCAGGTTCCGGCCGCGGCGCGCCGGATCGAGTCCAGTGCGCGCCGTACGTCGACGTCGGTCGTCGACCAGTTGCTCACCGAGATGCGCATCACGCGCCGGCCGTGCCAGGTGGAGCCGCTGATCCACGTCGTACCGTCGTCGAGCAGCCGGGCGAGCACCCGCTCGGTGCGTTCGTCGTCGCCGAACGCGGCGCACACCTGGGTGAACACCACCTCGTTGAGCACCCGGGCGCCGTCGATCGCGGCGATGCCGTCGGCGAACGCGGCGGCGTGCCGGCACAGCCGGTCGACCAGGTCGGTCACGCCCGAGCGGCCGAGGGACCTGAGGACCGCCCACACGGTGAAGGCCCGCCCTCGTCTGGACAGTTCGGGCACCGTGTCGACGGGGTCGCCGTGTTCGTGCTGGATGAGGTAGTCGCCGCGCTGTCCCATCGCGGCCCGGAGCGCGGAGGCGTCACGTACGACGGCGAGGCCGCAGTCGTAGGGGACGTTCAGGGTCTTGTGCGCGTCGGTCGCCCAGGAGTCGGCGCGTGCGCAGCCCGCGGTCAGATGTGCGTGGCGGGGGGACGCGGCCGCCCACAGGCCGAAGGCGCCGTCGACGTGTACCCACGCGTCCGCTGCGCGAGCGGCGCGGACGGCCTCGGTGAACGGGTCGAAAGCACCGGAGTGGATGTCTCCGGCCTGCAGGACCACGATGGTCGGGCCCTCGGAGCCGTCCGCCAGGGCGTCCCGCAAGGCATCCGCCTCCATGCGCCCCTGGGCGTCCGCCTTCACCAGGACGGGAGCGCCGAGACCCAGATAGCGCAGTGCCAGGTCGACGGCCATGTGGCGGTCCTGGCCGGCGACGGCGCGTACGGGCGGAGCGCCTGGCAGTCCGTCACGGGCGACGTTCCAGCCGGTGCGGCGCAGCAGTTCGTCGCGCGCGGAGGCGAGGCAGGTGAAGTTCGCCATGGTGGCACCGGTGGTGAATCCGACGGCGCTCTCGTCGGGCAGACCGAGCAGATCGAGCAGCCACGCACCGGCCACCTCTTCCACCGCCGCGTACGCGGGCGAAGCGGCCCGCATCACGGAGTTCTGGTCCCAGGCGCTGACCAGCCAGTCCGCGGCCAGCGCGGCAGGTTCCGCGCCACCGACCACGAAACCGAAGAAGCGGCCGCTGGGGAACGCCGTCAGTCCCGGCTCGCAGGCCGCGGCCATCAGGTCGACGACGTCCGCCGGAGTGCCGGGGGCGTCGGGCAGTTCGGTACCGAGCGCGCGCACGATCTCCTCGACCGAGGCGCGTGCGGGAACCCGGCGTTCGGACAGGCTCGCGAGCCATCGCACGGCATGCTCGTGCGCCCGCCGGAGCGCGGCCTCGCGCGCGTCCATACCTCGGACTATGGGGCAGGAGCCGACGCCCCGCAAGCGGCGGATCGAACGTTTCTTCCCCCCGGGTGGTGGTGTGCGCCGTCAGTGCTGGGGAGCGGTGTGGCCAAGGCCGTTCAGGGCCGTGGCCCAGGGGAAATGGGACGGAGCCTGCATGGGGGTGTTGTCGTGAAGAAGGAGCTGGACCCCGGCGCCGCGCAGGGTGGCGAGGGACGTCTCGTACCGGGGGTGCGCGGCGAGGGCGCTGTTGGTGCAGGAGACGGCGGTGACGGGGGTGCCGTTGCCGAGGGCCTCGGTGGCGAGGCCGACGGTGAGTGTGTCGGTGAGGCCGAGCGCCCAGGCGTTGACGGTGTTGAAGGTGGCGGGGGCGTAGAGCAGTGCGTCGGCCGCCGGCCACTGCTCCGGTTCGCCGGGAAGCGGGTACTGCCACAGGACGGGGTGGCCGGTGAGGGCGGCGA
Organism: Streptomyces sp. NPDC058880; assembly: GCF_042742535.1. Classification (NCBI taxonomy): domain Bacteria; kingdom Bacillati; phylum Actinomycetota; class Actinomycetes; order Kitasatosporales; family Streptomycetaceae; genus Streptomyces; species Streptomyces sp. NPDC058880. The sequence continues at coordinate 82,765 of NZ_JBHYMC010000012.1, read as the reverse complement.
GCCCGTCGAGGCTCTCCGCGAGCCAGTGCGCGGCGGTGGGGCTCAGCCCGAGGCAGACGTTCCAGCCGCGGGCCTGGGCGTCTTCGATGACATGGGCGACGTCGAACACGGGTGGGGCGGCGGAGCAGAGCAGGTAGAGGGTCTTCATGGTCATGCGGCAATATGATCATATCGCTTAACCTCAAGTGTGGTTGAGGGAGCGGGATCGAGCCCGCGCTCGCCGAACGTGTGGCCGCGGCTGCGTCCGCCGAGACGGCGCTCACCCGCGCGGAGGCGGAGCGGGAGCGGTCCCTCACCGGTTCGGGCGCGTTCGGCGCGGGGACCGGACCCGGTCCGGCGGCCGCCCCAGGCATCCGCACCCGTTTTCCGGACCGCGCCGACCGGAGCGGGCGCGGTGCCGGGCCGGTTCCGGGCCCGCCATCACGTCCGGTCCGGCCAAGTTGTGCACCCGGCGCACGGTGGTGGGCCTGTCCGGGACCGCGTCGCGCCCCACCGCCCCACCTGCGTCGCGGCGCCTCGGAGGCGGACGCGATACCGGCTGCGGGTGCGGGGCCGGGGCGACGGGTGCGGACCGGGAGGGCGTGGAACTCCAGGGTCCGCTGGGCCCGGTGAGGCCGGGGTGGCCGGTGCCTGCTCCACCCAAACCGGCCTTTCCGGTCCATCGCGGGCAGGTTGCGTCGATGGTCGCGCCACCGGAGCGGCGGTGGGCGCCGGCGCCTCGCGGGCGCAACGGAATTCAGCCAGTGAACGGTTGCGCGCACGGTTCCGGGGCGGTTGTCCGTATCCCGTCCTTTCTTCGGCGGTGGACGCGTGGTGGCATGTCCATGCCGAAATACGATCGGCGGCCCCGATGAATGGAGAAGAGAAGGATGTTGCTCCGCAGGCTCACAGTCGGCGCGGCGGTGGTGGCGCTGTCTTCCCTGGCGATGCCGGCACAAGCCCACAACGCCACGTATCCGCCCGGGAGAATCACCGTCGACGTCGTCGGCGTGAACGGTTCGGGATGTCCCCAGGGGACGGCGAGTGTCGCCGCTGCCTCCGACAACACCTCGTTCACGGTCACCTACAGCGACTATCTCGCCCAGACCGGAGCCGGCTCGGGCGGGACCGAATTCCGCAAGAACTGCCAGCTGGCCCTGCAGATCCACGTGCCGCAGGGCTTCACGTACGCCATCGCCCGGGCGGACTACCGCGGCTACGCCCACCTCCAGCGCGGGGCCTTTGGCCAGGAGCGCGCCAACTACTACTTCCAGGGCATGGCCCAGACCACCCGCAGGACGCACCAGTTCAACGGCCCCTACTCCGACAACTGGCAGGCGAGCGACCAGACCGAGTACGCCGACCTGGTCTGGGCGCCGTGCGGCGAGGAGCGCAACCTCAACGTCAACAGCGAACTGCGGGTGTACGCCGGAACGTCGAGCCCACAGGCCCTGAGCTTCATGAGCATGGACTCCACGGACGGCAGCGTCAGCACGGTCTACCACTTCGCGTGGAAGGAGTGTCCTGCGGTCTGACACGGCGTGAGCCTCGCAACCCGCACCTCACGGTCAGGAGTGACAACGATGTCCCATTCCTTGCCCCGCGCTCTGTTCACGGGAGCCGCGGCCGCTGCCCTGGTGGTCACCGCAACCCCGGCCGGAGCCGCCGGCCCCACACCGCAGATCACCGCACCGCCCGACAAGATCGTGATCGAACTCGCCACGGTGAACGGCTCAGGCTGTCGGGAGGGCACCGCAGAAGTGGCCGTCGCACCCGACAACACGGCCTTCACCGTGACCTACAGTGACTACCTCGCGGAAGTGGGGCCGGGAGCACCGCCGACCGGATTCCGGAAGAACTGCCAGCTCAACCTTCGGGTGCACGTTCCTTCGGGATTCACCTATGCCATTGTCCAGGCGGACTACCGCGGATTCGCATTCCTCCAACCCGGCGCATGGGGCCAGGAGAAGGCGAACTACTACTTCCAGGGAATGCCGACGACCACCCAGCGCACCCATACGTTCAACGGTCCGCTCAATGACAACTGGCAGGCGACCGACAGGACGGAGTACGCGGATCTCGTCTGGGCGCCGTGCGGCGAGAAACGCAATTTCAACATCAACACAGAACTGCGGGTGAACGCGGGGACGTCCAACCCGCAGGCCGTCACCAGCTTCATGACGATGGACTCCACCGACGCCAGCGTGAGCACGCTCTACCACCTCGCCTGGCAGGCCTGCCCCGCCCCCCGGCCGCGCCCCCACTAGGACGCGCGCCCGTTGTCGGAGGCTCCGCCGAGCCGGAGGGTGGGGCGGAGGCCTCCGGCAGCCGGGACCCGCCGGCCGACCTGCGAGGGATGCGTCGCGGCCGGGCCGGGGCCCGTGCACGGCCGCGACCTGCGGCGGGCTACGGTATCCCCTGATCCGAGGGGGAGACAGATGTCGCAGAACACGGGGTGGGCACACCACCCGGGACAGCCCACGCCACAGTGGGGAGGCGGCTGGGTGCCGCCGTCGGCGCCGAAACCGGGGGTCATACCCCTCCAGCCGCTCAGCGTGGGCGACCTGCTGGGGGGTGCGTTCGCGTCGTTCCGCCGGTACTGGAAGCCCCTGGTCGGGATCATGCTCGCCGTACAGGGCATCGGAATCCTGCTCGTGGTCCTTGCGATCGGCATCGCGGTCGTGGTCGTGTCCGACCGGTTCTCCGCCGTCTTCGACCTTGCACCGGGCGAAAGCGTCGCCGCCGAGGACGTGCTCGCCCTGCTCCTCGCCTTCGTGCCGGCCGCGGTACTCCTGTTGCTCACGGTGCTGGTGGGCGCGGCGCTGATCAGCGCGCTCGGTCCGGCCGTCGTCCAGGAGGCCGTGCTGGGGCGTCCCACGACGTTCGGCGCGATGTGGCGCCGCAGCTGGTCCCGGCTGCCCTCGGTGCTCGGCACCGTGCTGCTCGCCGGGCTGATCGCAGGGGGGCCGATGGTCCTGGTCTACGCGATCTGTGTCCCGCTCGTCCTCATGTCCGCCGACGGATCCGGACCGCCGGCCGCCCTGTTCGTGCTGTTCCTGGGCGTGCTGGTCTGCCTGCCCGTCTCGGTCTGGCTCGCGATGCGCCTCAGCCTCGCGCCGGCCGCCGCGGTGTGCGAGCAACTCGGCGCCGTCGCCGCGCTGCGGCGCTCCGCACACCTGGTCAAGGACGGCTGGTGGCGCGTCTTCGGCGTCACCATGCTCGGCTACTTCGTGGCGGCGGGCGTGGGCTACGTCATCCAGATGCCGTTCACCCTCGTCGGTATGGCCGCGTTCCTTCCGACCATGCTGGATGCGGGCGGGGCTGACCCGGACCCGGGCGCGGCGATCGCCGGACTCGGTGTGTACCTGATCTGCATCCTGGTCGGCGGCCTGATCAGCGGGCTCTTCCAGTTCGGCTTCCCACCGTTGCTCTGCGCGCTGCTCTACGTCGACCTCCGGATGTGCAAGGAGAACTTCGCGGAGACCCTGATCGCCGCCGCGCCCCCGGCCCCGCTTCCGACCGCCGCCGGTGCTGCGACGACTCCCATCCCGCCCCCGCCCCCGGCGGAGGCACCGTCGCCCGACCAGCCGTGACAGCGGCCGGCTGATCCCGCCGCCCCCGGCTCGGCGGATCGCCTCCGGCCGTTCCGGGTCAGGTGGTGGCCGTGGCCCGCAGGAGGCTGTGGTCCGAGACCGCCGTGTCGAGGGGCAGGGCGTCGGCCGCCGCCGTTCGGACGTGCCGGGCGCTGAGGAAGACGTAGTCGAGCTTCTTCGGGCCGAAAGTCGTCTCGCCCGACCGGCAGGCGACGGTGGCCGTCGGCGGGCAGACGGCCGGGTCGAAGAACTCCGCATCGCTCTCGTCGGCCTCGATGAAGGATCCGTGGGCGCCGTCACCCCGTTCCGGCAGGTAGAAGCGCGACAACGTGTCCGTGCGCGGGGAGTGGTTGAAGTCGCCACCGAGTACGACGGCGAACCCGTCGTCCAGCCACCGGCGGGCCTGCGCCGCCAACGCGTCCGCCTCCGGCATCGCGAGGGTGCCGTCGTCCCAGTAGAGGTGGATCGAACAGGACCAGGTGGGCCGGTCCGCGAGGGGTGCCAGGACGCAGGGCGCGGTGATCGGCTCACGCTCGCCACCCACCGTCAGGACCAGTTCGGCCGTGTCCGAGACCGTGCCGCGCACGAGGACGGCGTTCCCGTACGCGTGGCCCTCGCAGACGGCGGGGTTCCCGCCGGGCAGGGTGGCCGAGTGGGACCCCGTGTAGCCCAGCGGGCCCAGGTGGTCGAGGACCTCGCGGTACTGGTGTTCGCACACCTCCTGGAGGAAGAGTTGGTCGGCGGCCCAGCCTCCGGGGTCGGCCTCGGCGACCACGGCCGCGATCCTGCGCGCACGATCGTATGGGGGAGCGGCGCACATGTTGCCGCAGATGTTGTAGCTCGTCAGCCGGACCGTCCCGGCCGCGGCCGCACGAGGCACGGCCGGTCCGAGGACGCAGGACAGGGCGGCAGTGAGGGCCAGAACGGCCAGGGAGGCAGGGGATCGGCGCACACCCGTGACGCTTTCCCGCGGGGAGCCCCCGGCAACGCGACACCGGCCCCGGATGGGCCGGACGAGCGTGGGCGGCGATGCACCGCCCGCTCGCCCGCCGGCCCGGGGCGCCACGCGGGCGCGGCCGATCGAGGGGACAATGGCACCATGGCTGACACCGTCCCTTCGCCGGACGGAGCCGGCTCGCCGGGCAGGGGACGCTACGGCGAGCAGGTCTTCCGGCCCGACCGGCAGGGCGAGGCCGACCGCATCGACCTCGGCGCCCTCGCCTACGACGACACCACCATGGCCCGGCTGCGGGCACTGGGTGCGGGCCCCGGCTGGACCTGCCTCGACGTCGGAGCGGGAACGGGCACGGTGGCCCGCCGCCTGCTGGCGGAAGCCGAAGTAGCCGGGGTCCTCGCGGTGGACCGTGACGTACGGTTCCTTGCCGCGCACCCCGTGCCCGGACTGACCGTGCTCCAGGCGGACGTCACCGCCGGCGACTTCGCCCCGGGCCTCTTCCGTCTGGTCCACGCCCGTTTCGTCCTCATGCACCTGCCCTCCCCGCAGCGCATGGTCGCCAGGCTCAGCCGCCTCCTCGCCCCCGGCGGCGTCCTCGTCGTCAGCGACGCGGTCGACCTGACCACGGCCTCCGCGCCCCGCACTCCGTACACCCGTGCCATGCGGGCCATGTGGGAGGGACTGCGCGACAGCATCGGCACGGACGTCTCCCTGGTGCCGCGGCATCCGGAGCTCCTGCGGGAGGCCGGGCTGGAAGGCGTGGCCGCCGAGATCCACGTACCACCCCTCCTGCCGGGAAGCCCGATCAGCAGGTTCTGGGCCGACACCTGGGAACGGGCCCGCGGGGCGATGGTGGGAACCGGCCTCGTCGACGACGCAGAGCTGGACGAAGCGGTGCGCTGTCTGGCGTCGTCCCGGTGCACCGGGCTGTCGCCGGGCATGCTCACAGCCTGGGGCTGGAAGTCGCCTGCCTGAGGCGTGTCGCGAACCTCCCGCCTGCCCCCGGCCCGGACCGTCTCCCGCGGTACGTGTCGGTCGGGCAAGATACGCCCGTGCGGACGACCACGGAGCTGGTGGAGAGGGCGGCCCGGCTGGCCGTCCGGGGCGGTCGGCGGATCCTCGGCGTGGCCGGGCCGCCGGGCGCGGGAAAGTCGACCCTGGCCGACCGGCTGGCCGATGCGCTCGGCCCGCGGACGGCCGTGGTGGTCCCGATGGACGGCTTCCACCTCGCGCAGGCCGAGTTGGACCGGCTCGGCCGGGCCGACCGCAAAGGCGCCCCGGACACCTTCGACGTGGCCGGTTACGTGTCCCTGCTGGCGAGGCTGCGCACGCCCGGATCCAGGGACGCCGCGGTCTACGCGCCCGCCTTCGACCGGAGCATCGAGGAGCCGATCGCGGGCCGCATTCCCGTGTATCCGGACGTGCCGCTGGTGATCACCGAGGGGAACTACCTGCTGCACGACGAGGGGGAGTGGGCCGGAGTGCGGCCGCTGCTCGACGAGGCCTGGTACTGCGCTCCGGACGAGGACACCCGGATCCGGCGGCTGGTCGAGCGGCACGTGCGGTACGGCAGCGAGCCGGCCCACGCACGCGAGTGGGTGGGCCGCTCCGACGAGGCGAACGCCCGCCTCGTCGCGCCCGGCCGCCACCGCGCCGACCTCGTCGTCGATCCCGGCTGAGGTCGTCCCGTCGTCCGAAAGGGCGGTCGGCGTGGCGGAATCGGGTTGTCCGAATGCGCTGTTAGGGTGACGTGTGCTCGTCAAAACGGGCGCTCTTCGTTTCCTGACATTCCAACGGGGTAGAACGTGAAGTTTCGTCATGTCCGTGCGATAGCCGTCTTCGGCATCGCCATCGTCGCGCTCACCGGTGCCCGTGGTTCCCACGGCGGGAGCTGCGGCGGCGGCCACTCCAGCTCGAGCTCCAGCAGCTCGGGTGGCAGCAGCGGGGGCAGCGGCACCGGCGGGAGCGACAGCGGCCACAGCAGCAGCGGCACGACCGGCGGTACCGGCGGCACCACCACGGGCGGTTCCGGCCGGGACAGGGCCGAGCGCGACATCAAGATCGACAGCTGCAAGCTGGACGGTGCCGGCAAGAACCTGGTCGCCCGCCTGACCGTCACCAACAGCGGTTCGGTGGAGTACACCTACAACATCACCATGACGTTCAAGCCGGCCGCCGGGTCGAGCGCGGTGGCGGCCACCGCAAGGGTCAACGGCCTCAAGGTCAAGGCCGGCGCGTCCCAGCAGACCGAGGCCACCGCCCTGTACACCGCCAAGGGCGACGGCAGCGAGTACAAGGAGTGCGTCGTCTCCACCGCGTCCAAGAGCGCACTCTGACACGCACCCTGACGTACCGTCCGGTGTCCCGGCCGGCCTCCGTGAAAGGCCGGCCGGGACACCGGCGTCAGACGAGGTCGAACCGGTCGAGGTTCATCACCTTGTTCCACGCCGCCACGAAGTCACGGACGAACTTCTCCCGGGCGTCCCCGGAGGCGTAGACCTCCGAGAGGGCCCTGAGCTGGGAGTTGGAGCCGAAGACGAGGTCCACGGCGGTCGCGGTCCACCGGGGCTCGCCCTCGCCGCCGACCCGGCCCTCGAAGACGTTCTCGTCCGAGGCCGACACCTTCCACTGCGTACCCATGTCCAGCAAGTTGACGAAGAAGTCGTTCGTCAGGGTCTGCGGCCGGTCGGTGAACACACCGTGCCGGGACTGCCGGAAGCCCGTGTCCAACGCCCGCATGCCGCCGATCAGCACCGTCATCTCGGGTGCCGTCAGGTCCAGCATGCTCGCGCGGTCCAGCAGCAGCGTCTCCGGCGACAACTTCTCGCCCGCGGGGAGGTAGTTGCGGAAGCCGTCCGCCCGCGGTTCGAGCACGGCGAACGACTCGACGTCGGTCTGCTCCTGCGTCGCGTCCGTGCGCCCCGGCGCGAACGGGACGGTGATGTCGAGCCCGGCGTTCTTCGCCGCCTGCTCGATCGCCGCGCACCCGCCCAAGACGATGAGGTCGGCCAGCGAAACCTTGGTGCCGCCGCCCTGACCGTTGAAGTCCTGCTGGATCCCTTCGAGGGTCTGTACCACCTGCGCCACCTCGGGCAGGTCGTTGGCCTCCCAGTCCTTCTGCGGCGCGAGCCGGATCCGGGCGCCGTTCGCCCCGCCGCGCTTGTCCGTGCCGCGGAAACTGGCCGCCGACGCCCAGGCCGTGGTCACCAGCTGGGACACGGTCAGCCCGGAGGCGAGGATCCGGCCCTTGAGCGCGGCCACGTCCCCGGCCGAGACCAGTTCGTGGTCGACCGCCGGAACGGGGTCCTGCCACAGCTGAGGTTCCGGGATCCAGGGGCCGAGGTACCGCGAGACCGGCCCCATGTCGCGGTGCAGCAGCTTGTACCAGGCCTTGGCGAACGCCTCGGCGAGCTTGTCCGGGTTCTCGTGGAAGCTCTTCGAGATCGGCGCGTAGATCGGATCCAGCTTCAGCGAGAGGTCCGTCGTCAGCATCATCGGGGCGTGCCGCTTCGACGGATCGTGCGCGTCCGGCACCGTGTCCTGGGCCGCAGGATCCTTCGGGGTCCACTGGTGAGCCCCGGCCGGGCTCGTCGTCAACTCCCAGTCGTACCGGAACAGGTTGTCCAGGTACCCGTTGTCCCATCGGGTCGGCTCGTTCGTCCACGCGCCCTCGAGCCCGCTGGTGATCGTGTCCACGCCCCTGCCGCTGCCGTACGAGTTGTGCCAGCCGAGGCCCTGCTGCTCCAGCGGCCCGGCCTCGGGCTCCGGACCGACGTACTCGGGGTCCACCGCGCCGTGGCACTTGCCGAAGGTGTGGCCGCCCACGATGAGCGCGACCGTCTCCTCGTCGTTCATCGCCATGCGGCCGAACGTCTCGCGAATGTCCTTCGCCGCGGCGATCGGATCGGGATTTCCATTGGGGCCTTCGGGATTGACGTAGATCAGTCCCATCTGCACGGCGCCGAAAGGCCCGGTGAGTTCCCGGTCGCCCCGGTAGCGCTCATCTCCCAGCCACGTGTCCTCCGTCCCCCAGAAGACTTCCTCGGGCTCCCAGATGTCCTCCCGACCGAAGCCGAATCCGAAAGTCCTGAACCCCATCGACTCCATGGCGCAGTTGCCCGCGAACACCAGCAGGTCCGCCCAGGAAATCTTCCGGCCGTACTTCTGCTTGACCGGCCAGAGCAGACGGCGCGCCTTGTCCAGACTCGCGTTGTCCGGCCAGCTGTTGAGGGGGGCGAAGCGCTGCGCGCCGGAACCGCCGCCGCCGCGGCCGTCGGCGATGCGGTAGGTCCCGGCGGCGTGCCAGCTCATCCGGATGAAGAGTGGGCCGTAGTGGCCGTAGTCGGCGGGCCACCAGTCCTGCGAGGTCGTCATCACCTCGAAGACGTCCCGCTTCAGCGCGTCGACGTCCAGGGTCGCGAACTCTTCCGCGTAGTTGAAGTCCTCGCCCATCGGACTGGCCTGGGGCGAGTTCTGGTGGAGAACCTGTAGGTCCAGTTGGTTCGGCCACCAGTCCCGGTTCGTCCTGGGACGAGTGGACTCGGGCGTCGGGGAGGGGATTGCGGGGTTCTCGCTTTCGCTGCCGGACACGTCCGTCCTTCTTCCTGTCTCGGTGCTTCCATCTGCTGACCGCTCGCTCTTGACGGCGTCCGTATGGTCGCGCACCGCGCACCGGGAGACTGAGAGAACACGCAGGGCATACCCGCCCAACCACCATTCCCGACATCTAGGCCGTACGGGAAAGACAGGAAAAGGAGAGATCGTACGATCATCGTTATCGCTGCGCCGACGAGAAAGCATTGGCCGTCGTGGTCCGCCGGGTAATCTGTAGCTCGCTTTTCGGGCCTGTGGCAGGGTCCGCCGAAGCCCTTGTGTCCCGCCGAGCGTGAACTGGTGAGCCGAAATGAGTGAGCTGCTGGAACGGCTGCGGGGGCGCGGCTGGCGCCTGACGTCCCAGCGGCGGGTCGTCGCGGAGGTCCTCGACGGCGAGCACGTGCATCTGACGGCCGACGAGGTGCACGCCCGCGCGGCCCGGCGGTTGCCGGAGATCTCCCGGGCCGGGGTGTACAACACCCTCGGCGAGCTGGTCGCCCTGGGCGAGGTCGCCGAGCTCGCCGCGCACGGGCGGGCGAAACGCTACGACCCCAACGCACACCGGCCGCACCATCACCTGGTGTGCTCCGGCTGCGGGCTCATCCGCGACGTCCACCCCACCGGCGACCTCCTGGACGGCCTTCCGGCGCGGGAGCGCTTCGGTTTCGCCGTGTCCGGGGTCGAGGTGGTCTACCGCGGCCTGTGCTCCTCCTGTACGGCCGAACCGTCGCGCGCCTGAACGCGGGGGCCTGAACGCTCAAGCCTTGGCGGCCCGAGCGCGGCGGCCTGGACGCGGTGACAGGGGCCTCCCGCCCCGGGGCTACCACTCCGGGTGGACGTCGTGGCTGTCGTAGCGGTCTCCGGCGGCCGTGATCCACGGCCGGAAGCGACCGGGTCCGGTGCCGTCGTGGGCGTAGGTCACCGGTTCGCGGGAGTCGTCGGTGACGATCACGGCCCCGGCCCGCTGGGCACTGCGCAGCGCATGGGTCCAGTGGCGGCCGCGGTGGCCGGTGCGGTAGTCGGGGATCTTGCACTGGGACATCACGGGTCTCACCGCCTGGGTCGCTTCATCGGGTCCGGACAGGGCGTATACCCGGTTCGCCCCGATCCGAACATGTGTGCCCCGGGTGGGTGTCGGTCCCGTGGGTCGGGCCCCCTCGTGCTCGTGCCGTGATTGCTCCAGAGTGTCGTCCGTACCTTCCGCGCATCCGACAGGCCCGCCCGTCCCAAGGAGATCCGACGTGCCCACGACCTCCGAACCGCCCGGTACGACCTCTGCGACCCCGCCGGCGGAACCGGCCTCCGTACGGATCGAACGGGACGGACCCGTCACCACGGTGATCCTCGCCCGCCCAGAGGTCCGCAACGCGGTCGACGGGCCGACGGCGACCCTGCTCGCCGAGGCCTTCCGCGCGTTCGAAGCGGACGATGACGCGTCCGTCGCCGTCCTGTGGGGCGAGGGTGGTACGTTCTGCGCCGGCGCGGACCTGAAGGCCGTCGGGACCGGGCGTGGCAACCGGGTGTCGGCCGAGGGGGACGGACCCATGGGGCCGACGCGGATGGAGCTGACCAAGCCGGTCATCGCCGCGATCAGCGGTCACGCGGTGGCGGGCGGCCTCGAACTGGCCCTGTGGTGCGATCTGCGGGTGGCCGAGGAGGATGCGGTCCTCGGCGTGTTCTGCCGCCGCTGGGGCGTGCCCCTGATCGACGGCGGCACGGTACGGCTGCCCCGCCTCATCGGCGAGAGCCGCGCCCTGGACCTGATCCTCACCGGCCGTCCCGTCGCCGCCGTCGAAGCGCATGCGATCGGTCTGGTCAACCGCCTCGTGCCGCCCGGCGAAGCCCGCCGTGCGGCGGAACGCCTGGCGCACGAGACGGCCGGATTCCCGCAGCTGTGCCTGCGGCACGACCGGCTCTCCGTCCGGGAACAGCACGGTCTGGGAGAGCGTGAGGGGCTGGCCGCGGAGTACCGGCACGGGCTCGTTCCGCTCACGGCCGGAGAGACCCGGGCGGGTGCCGACCGGTTCGTGGCCGGAGCGGGCCGCCACGGCCGCTTCACCGGCTGAGGCAGCGGGGCTGGCCGGTCGGCGGGGGCGAGGGCCGGGGCGCTGCGGGGGTGTTCGGAGGCATCATGGCCCTGTGAACGCGTCCTCGGCCACAGCCGGTGGCGGACCCGGAGCCGCACTCGGATTCCTCGCCGTGGCCCCCACGCCCCGGACCGCCGTCGTGTGGCTTCCGCCGGACGGACTGTGGCCTGAGATCCAGGGCATACGTGCCGAACACGATCCCCAGATCCGCCGCTGGCCCCCGCACGTGAACCTGATCTTCGGCTTCGTCCCGGAGGTCCACTTCGACCGTGCCCTCCCGCTGCTGGCCGCGGCGGCGGGCGGCAGCGAGCCCTTCGCCATCAGGCTCAGCGGGGTGCGCGCCTTCCGCCACGGCGTCCGCGCCACCGTGTGGCTGGACCCCGCCGCGGGCGGCCTCGCCCCGTGGACGGCCCTCCACGAGAGCCTGGCGGAGCCCTTCCCCGTCTGTCGCGGCCGGTACCCGGAGTTCACCCCGCACCTTTCGCTCGGCCGCACGCACGACCCGCGGGGACTGGCCGCGGCCTGCGCGGCCCGGCTGGGCAGCACGGCGGCACGGGTCGACGAGGTCGTACTGCTGTCCCGTCGGGGTGACGGGCCGATGCGGCCGCGTGCCGTGATCGGCCTGGGCACGGGAACCGCCGCCTGGTCGGAGCCGTGATCCCGTTTCCGCCGGGCGCGAGCCCCGCCGCCGGGCCGGGAACGCCCGGGGAACGCGGGGGGCCGGTCCGCCCCGGCGGCGGATCGGCCGGCACGGCACCGGCCGGCGGCGCGCACGGGGGAGTCAGGCGGTGGGCGGCGGGTTCCCCTGGTCGCGGCGGACCTGCTCCTTCAGCTTGTCCTGGGCGGTGTCGATCTGGCTGCTGTACTTGCCCTGGGTCCTGCCGTCGACGTAGTCGCCGGCCTTGTCGATGCCCTGTTCGGCCTGGCTCTCGTGGCCGCGCAGCATCTGCTTGAGCTTGTCCATCATCGACACGACGGTCTCCTTTGCGTCCGTCCCCCACGGCAAGGGTTCCCGATGATCGCCCAGGGCGCATCCGCGAGCCTCGGACCTGCGGGGACGCCGGTCACATCGACGCGGTCAGAGGCCGGCGCGGGGCGAACCCCGACGTACGGCAGGGACGATCCCGTCCCGGGACTCCGGCAGCACGGCGACGGTGCGCGCACCCCGCGGGAGTGTCATTGCGGACGACCGACGCGCTGCCAATCGGCGGGACACGGGGCTCGGCATGGAACGATCTCCGCATGACAGAGAGCATGAGCCCGTACATGTCCTCGCCGCGGGTCACCGTCCTGGGGGTCCAGCCCGGCGACCCACCCTTCCGGATCGTCGAGATCGACGGTGAGGTGGTCCGCATGGCGACGTCCATGACCGATGTGATCCTGGCTGCCGCGGAGGCGGGAATCACCATCCACGACCTCGACGATCCGGACGCCGTCCGCTGGGTCGGCGGCGGGAAACTCACCTGGCGGCTGCACTAGGGAGGGCCGTGCCGGGCGGCCGCGCGGTGCCGTCGCCCGCTTCCGGGTCACACGTACCACCGAGAAGGGACCGGTGACCCGGGTACGGCCGACCGGCACGCGCGCGTGCGGATGCCACTGACGGTCCGGCGGTGAGCGCGGACGCGGACGGGGATGGTTGCCGATCAGGTGGCGCGTCCGTAGCGGACCGCTTCGCTCCAGATGCGCTCCAGACGCACTCTCGTGCCGGGACGGGGAGCGTGCCAGATCCTGTTGTCGCCGGCGTAGATACCGACGTGTGCCATGGTCGCTCCCCGGGGGAAGAAGACCAGGTCACCGGCCGTGCGAGCGGCCTTGGGGATGTGTCGCGTGTGCTTGTACTGCTGCTCGGCCGTGCGCGGGAGGCGCTTGCCGGCCTTCTGGAAGGCGTAGAGGGTCAGTCCTGAGCAGTCGAAGCGTTTCGGGCCGGTGGCGCCGTATGCGTACGGCGCGCCCTGTTTGGAGGCGGCCACCGCGACGGCCTTCTCGCCGTACGACGGTGCCGCGTGAGCCGGATCCGTGGGGCCGGTCAGTGCGCCGGCCGCGAGGAGCAGTATGAGGAAGACGGCTCGCACTCTCGGGCAACAGCACGTCGGACAAGTGCCCTTGAGGGCCTTTCGGAAGTCGGTCCTGGAGCAGGACATCGTGACACCTCCGCAATCGGTTGGCAGGCGACAGTTCAGTTCAGCGGCCTGGTCCTGTTCTCGGTGGCAGTCGTCTTGGCTCTGACGGCGGACCAGTTTTCCCGGACGTCCCGTCGTAGCCGCATCGGACACGGAGTGATTTGTCCCGATTTTGCGTTCGATTCGAGATGATAAGTAGGGATGATGTACGCACCGGCCACGGCTCGGCGGCGGTGCCACCGCCGATGTGCTGAATCGGCGCACCGACAGGTATCGGCGCGCCGCGGAACGGGCACGCAGCACAGGTGACCACGACCGACCTGCTCCCGGTGCCGGCCTCGCGCGCCGCGGCCCGCCGGGCCCTGCTCGCCGGTTCGGCCGGCAACCTGGTCGAGTGGTACGAGTTCGGTGTCTACGGCTGCTTCGCCACCGTCATCGCCGCCAACTTCTTCACCCCGCAGGCGGGAACGGCCCCGGGAGCGGGACCCCAGGGCGGTGCCGAAGCACTGGTCGCCACGTACGCCTCGTTCGCCCTGGCCTTCTTCTTCCGGCCCGTCGGCGCCCTCGTGTTCGGGCGCATCGGCGACCGGTTCGGGCGCCGTCCCGTCCTCGTCCTGGTCATCGGCCTGATGACGCTGGCGACCACGCTGATCGGACTCCTGCCCACGCGCGCCGACATCGGCGTCGCAGCCCCCTGGCTGCTCACGCTGCTGCGCGTGCTCCAAGGACTCTCCGCGGGCGGCGAGTTCGGCGGCGCGGTGTCCCTGATGGCAGAGCATGCGCCGCCCGGACGCCGAGGCCTCTACGGTGCGTGGCAGTCCTTCACCGTCGCCCTCGGCCTGCTGACCGCCGCCGCCACCGCGGCCGCCCTGGCCGCGGTCCTGCCCGCCGAGGCCCTCAACGCGTGGGGATGGCGGATCCCGTTCCTGCTGGCCCTGCCCCTCGGGGCGGTCGCGCTGTGGCTGCGTACGGCGCTGGAGGAGGCGCCGGCCAAGCCCCCGGTCGAGCCCGTCGCGACGTGCCGCGCCGCGACGGCCGGCCTGCGGGAGCAGGCCCGCGCCGTCGTCCTCGGCATCGGGCGGATCATGGGCTGGTCGGCGGCCGGGTACGCCTTCCTGGTCGTGCTGCCGTCCCACCTCCAGTCCGCACGGGGAGCATCCCTCCGGGACGCGCTGCTGGCCACCACCCTCGTCAACCTCGGCTTCGCCGCGGCGATCCTGCCCGCAGGACTGCTCAGCGACCGCATCGGGCGGCGCCCCGTCATGCTCGGTGGTGCGGCCGGTGTCGCCGTGCTCGCCATCCCCCTCCTGCATGTGCTCCAAGCGCCGGGTGCGCCCGCACCGGCCCGGGTCGCGGCCGTGCTCACGGCGGGCGCACTGGTCGGCCTGCTCGCCGGACCGGGGCCGGCCATGCTCGCCGAGATGTTCCCAAGACGCGTCCGCTGCACCGGACTCGGCCTCTCCTATGCCCTGGCCAACGCCGTCTTCTCCGGCTGTGCCGGGCTCATCGTCACCGCGCTCACCGCCCGCACCGGAGACACCGCCGTACCCGCCCACTACGCCGCCGCGGCCTGTGCCCTCAGCGTGCCGGCGCTGCTGAGCCTGCGCGGCAACGACCACCGGGAGCCGCTGAGATGAGAGTGATCGGCCTCATGTCCGGGACCTCCTGCGACGCCGTGGACGCCGCCGCCTGCGATCTCGTCCAGGGGCCCGCGGACGGCGCACTGCACCTGATCCCGCTGGGCATGGTCAGCGAGCCGTATCCGGAGCCCTTGCGGGCCGAGCTTGCCGAGGCCCTGCCGCCCGCCCGCACCACACTCGCCGACGTCTGCCGCCTGGACACCCGCATTGGGCAGGCCTTCGGACGGATCGCCGTCCGCGCCGTCCGCGAACTGTGCCGTGGCCGAGCCGAGTTGGTCGCCTCGCACGGACAGACCGTGTACCACTGGGCGGCGGGCGGACAGGTCCACGGCACCCTGCAGCTCGGCGAACCCGCCTGGATCGCCGAGGCCACCGGTCGCACGGTCGTCTCCGGCTTCAGGCCGCGCGACGTCGCGGCGGGCGGGCAGGGCGCACCACTGGTCGGCCTCGTCGACCTGATGCTGCTGCGCGGCCGTCCAGGAGTACCGGCCGCCCTCAACATCGGGGGAATCGCCAACGTCACCGTCGTGCCCCGGCGCGCGGACCCCGTGGCCTTCGACACCGGCCCGGGTAACGCCCTGATCGACGCCGCGGTACGCGAGCTCAGCGCCGGCCGGCTCGCGTACGACGAGGACGGCGCGCTCGCGGCCGCCGGGCGGGTGCACGAAGGCTTGCTGCGGCGGATGCTCGAAGAGCCGTACTACCGGCTGCCCGCACCGAGGACGACCGGCAAGGAACTCTTCCACGAAGGATATCTCCGCTCACACCTGGCGGAATTCGCGCAACTCCCGCCCCAGGACCTCGTCGCCACGCTCACGCGCCTCACCGCCCGGACCGTGGCCGACGCGCTGCGGCCGCTGGGCGCCACCGAGGTCTTCGCCTCCGGAGGCGGGGTGCGCAATCCGGTCCTCACGGCGATGCTCCGGGCCGAGCTGGCCGGTACGCCGCTGCGCACCTCCGACGAGCTCGGGCTGCCCGCCGCGGCGAAGGAGGCGTACGCCTTCGCGGTGCTCGGGTACCTCACCCTGCACGGCCTTCCGGGCAACGCTCCCGGCTGCACCGGCGCCGTCGGCCCCCGCGTCCTGGGATCGATCACCCCGGGCTGCCGCCCGCTCCGGTTGCCCGGGCCGCTGCCGGTCGCCCCGCGCTCCCTCGCCGTGCGGGCGGACGCCGCCGACGTGCGGACATGCGCCAGCCCGTAGGTACCTTCGGCCGCGCGGGCCGGATCATCCGGGTGGACGACCCTCCGGCCCCGCGCGGGCTCCGGGGGACCTCCCGAGCCTTCCTCCGCCGGCCGTCCCGCCTGCGCGGCGGGTCCCCGATCCTACCCGCCCACGATCCTGCGCACGTTGCCGATGCTGCCGCAGTCCGACGCGAGCTGCTTCTCCCGCTCCTCCAGGAAGGCGGCCCCCAGTTGGGCCCTGCGCTCGTCGGGGACGTTCTCCCGGGCACCGTTGAGGATGGTGCGCTCCTCCTCGTCCAGGTGGTGGGTGACCGCCTTGACCAGCTCCTCCAGGCGCTCGTCCCACTGCCCGGAGCCGACGTCGTCGACCTCCAGGAGCCTCAGGAGCGCCTCGTTGCCCTCGGCGTGCTCCTCCTCACCATGCTCCACCTCGTCGTCGTCGATGTCCCTGAAGCGCTTGAGCGCGCCGTAGACCCTGGCCTCCTCGGCCTCGCCGTGCGCGACGAGCAGTGCCGAGAACTGCGCCCGGGCGGCCGCTCGGTCGGCCTCGACGCTGCGCATCCGGCGCAGCAGCTCCTCCATCGTCCGGTGGTCCTTGAGAATCACCGCGACCACGTCCTGGTCCTTGCCCTCGTCCGCCATGCGGCACGCCTCCTCGATCGGGGTTCCGTCACCTGGCGCCTGCTCGCTCGCCGAGGCCTGAAACCTGCCGTCCGGCGGGTGCGGACGCGATCCTGGGCGCGCTCCGAGGACGCCCGCCACGGCCGTACGGGCCACGGGCCGCCCGCTCCCGGCCGTGTCGGCACCGGCACCGCGGCGCCCCCTGCCATCGTGGGCCGCCGCGCTCCGTGTCGTCTCCTGGAGGTTCCGCCGTGTCCCCACGCCCATACGGCCAATCCCGCCGGATCCGCCGGCTGCTGCGCCTGGCCGCCGCCACCGCCGTGTGCGGCGCCCTGCTCGGCGCCTCCGTACTGCCCGCGCAGGCGGCGGACCGCAACCCGCCGCCGGACCGCGCAGCGTTCCTCCGCCAGGAGCTCCGGGAACTCGTCGAGCGCCCCGACGGGCCCCCCGGAATCATCGCCGTCCTGCGCGACGGGGACCGTACGGAGGTCTACCGCGCAGGCGTCGCCGACGTGGACAGCGGCAGGCCGCCGGGCGCCACCGACCACATGCGGATCGCCAGCGTGGCCAAGGCCTTCAGCGGTGCGGTGGCCCTGAGCCTCGTCGACCGGGGCCGATTGAGCCTGGACGCCACGATCGGCGAGGTGCTGCCCGCCCAGCCGTACCGGTGGCGCAAAGTGACGCTACGTCAACTCCTGAACCACACCAGTGGGCTGCCCGACTACTCGGCCTCCCCAGGGTTCCTCGACATCGTCTCCGCGGACCCCCGCCACCACTTCGACTCCCGGCACCTGCTGGACTTCGTCGCCGACGAGGACCTCGCGTTCCGGCCGGGCAGCCGCTACCAGTACTCCAACTCAGACAACATCGCCGTCGCCCTGATGGCCGAGGCCACCACCGGGCGCCGATACGAGACGCTGCTGCGTGAGCTCGTGTACCGGCCGCTCGGCCTCACCGCCACCAGCCTGCCGCAGGGCTACCGGCTTCCCGAGCCCTACCTGCACGGCTACCAGATCGACCCGCAGGCCGGCCCCGTCGACGTCAGCGAGGCGGTGAGTGCCTCGGGAGCCTGGGCCGCAGGAGGCATCGTGTCGACCCCCCAGGACCTGACCGCCTTCATCCGCGGCTACGCGGGCGGAGCCTTGGTCTCCGACCGCACCCGCCGCCAGCAGTTCCGGTTCATCCAGGGCGCGCTCTCCCAGCCCCCCGGCCCCGGCCGCACCTCGGCGGGCCTCGCCGTCTACCGCTACGCCACCCGCTGCGGCACCGTGTACGGCCACACCGGCAACACACCCGGCTACACACAGCTGGCGGCCGCCACGGCCGACGGCCGGCGCTCGCTGACCTTCTCCCTCACCACCCAGACGTCCCTGACCGACAACCCCAGGCTGCTGGAGCGGGTCCGGGAGGTCCAGGAGGACTTCGTCTGCGCTCTGCTCCGCGGTTGACCACGACCGGCGCCCGGGGCCGCGCGGTCTCGGGCGCCCGCGACACGGGCGGCGTAACCTGGTCGGACCGCCACTGACAGCGCGCGCCGGGGCCGGCGTGCGCACCCCGCACACCCCGCCGCGAACGATCCAGGGAGGCGGCGAGTGACCGATCCCTTCGGCTTCCTCAAGATCCCCCGCGAGCCCGTCCCGGCCCGGCCCGTCGAGGAACGGCTCGGCGACTGGCAGGAGGTCCACGCCGGGCAGGCCCTGCTCCCGCTCGTCTCCCGGCAGGCCGACCGCTGCATGGACTGCGGGATCCCCTTCTGCCACACCGGCTGCCCCCTCGGCAACCTCATACCCGAGTGGAACGCCTACGCCGCCCACGCCGACTGGCGCGCGGCGTACGAGCGGCTCCATGCGACCAACAACTTCCCGGAGGCCACCGGAAGGCTCTGCCCAGCCCCCTGTGAGGATGCCTGCGTCCTCACGATCAACGCGGAGCCGGTGACCATCAAGAACGTCGAGCAGGCCATCGTGGACGAAGGCCTGCGCCGAGGCTGGATGCGGCCCTGTCCCCCGGAGCGGCACAGCGGCAGGGCCGTGGCCGTCATAGGCTCCGGACCGGCCGGACTCGCCGCCGCCCAGCAGCTGACCCGCGCCGGGCACGCGGTCACGGTCCACGAGCGGGCCGACCGGATCGGCGGCCTGCTGCGCTACGGCATTCCCGAGTTCAAGATGGAGAAGGCGCACCTGGACCGGCGCATCGAGCAGATGCGCGCCGAGGGGACGGTGTTCGTCACGGGCCACGACGTCGGAGGCACGAGCGGCCCCGCGGCCGCCACCGGTGCGGCGGCCGAAACCGATGCCGCCGCGCTGCGTGGCGCGTGCGACGCCCTCGTCGTCGCCACCGGGGCCGGGGAGCGCAGGGAACTGCCGGTCCCGGGCCGTGAGCTGCACGGCATCCACCAGGCCATGGAGTACCTGACCTGTGCGAACCGGGTGCGGGAGGGCGACTGGGCCGAGTCGCCCATCACCGCCGAGGGCCGGCACGTGGTCATCGTCGGAGGCGGCGACACCGGATCCGACTGCATGGGCACGGCTCTGCGTCAGGGCGCGGTCTCGGTGGTCCAGCTCGACATCAACCCGGAGCCCGGACCGGGCCGCACCGACGACGAGCCCTGGCCGGTGTACCCGAGGACGTACCGGATCTCCCACGCCCACGACGAAGCCCGTGGCCGCGAGGGCCGCGACCCCCGGCTGTTCGCCTGCGCCACCCTGCGCTTCGAGGGGGACGCCTCGGGCCGGGTACGCGCCCTCCACCTGACCGCCGTCGAACCGGTGGGCCGCCGCCCGCTGGCGGGCACGGAGCGGGTCATTCCGGCCGGGCTGGTCCTCCTTGCCCTCGGCTTCTCCGGCCCCGAGCGGGCGGGCGGCCTGTGCGAGCAGCTGGGTCTGCAGTACGACGAGCGCGGCAACTACGCACGGGACGCCGGCTTCGCCGCCCGCGGTGGGCGGGCACCCGGGGTGTTCGTCGCCGGCGACGCGGGCCGCGGCCAGTCGCTCGTGGTGTGGGCCATCGCCGAGGGCCGGGCGGCGGCCGCGGCAGTGGACCGCTACCTCACGGGCTCCACGTGCCTGCCGGCCCCGGTCGCGGCCCACGACCGGCCGATGACCGCCCTGGGGCGGATGCGCTACGGGGACCGCTGACAACGGCACGCTCCGGCCGGCCCGAGGGGCCGGCCGGAGCGCGGGTCACTGACGGCGGGGCTGCTGCTCAGCCCGCGGCCAGGAGCGTGAGGGTGTCGATCACGCGGTTCGAGAAGCCCCACTCGTTGTCGTACCAGGCGACGACCTTGACGTGGCGGCCGTCGACCCGGGTGAGCTCCGAGTCGAAGATCGACGACGCGGGGTTGCCCGTGATGTCGGAGGACACCAGCGGGTCGTCGGAGTACTCCAGGACACCGGCCAGGGGCCCCGCGGCGGCGGCGCGGTAGGCCTCCAGGATCTCCTCGCGGGTCACCTCGCGGGACACGGTCGTGTTGAGCTCCACGATGGAGCCGACCGGGACCGGCACGCGGATCGAGTCGCCCGACAGCTTTCCGTCGAGCTGCGGCAGTACCAGGCCGATCGCCTTCGCGGCGCCCGTCGAGGTCGGGACGATGTTGACGCCGGCGGCGCGGGCACGGCGGGGGTCGCGGTGCGGACCGTCCTGCAGGTTCTGCTCCTGCGTGTAGGCGTGCACCGTCGTCATGAAGCCGTGCTCGATGCCCGCGAGCTTGTCGAGGACCGCGGCCAGCGGGGCCAGCGCGTTGGTGGTGCACGACGCGTTCGAGACGATGGTGTGCACGGCCGGGTCGTAGGCGTCGGTGTTGACGCCGTACGCCAGCGTGACGTCGGCGCCGTCCGAGGGCGCGCTGACGAGGACCTTCTTCGCTCCTGCCGCCAGGTGGGCGCGGGCGGCGTCGGCCGAGGTGAAGCGGCCGGTGGCCTCCAGCACGATGTCGATGCCCAGCTCGGCCCACGGCAGCTGCTTCGGCTCGCGCTCGGCCAGCACCGTGATGCGGCGGCCGTCGACGACCAGGGTGTTCCCGTCGACGCTCACCGGGCGGCCGAGGCGGCCGGAGGTGCTGTCGTACGCCAGCAGCCGCGCGAGGGCCTTCGGCTCGGTGAGGTCGTTGACGGCGACGACCTCGAGGTCGCTGTCGCGTTCGAGCAGCGCGCGCAGCACGTTGCGTCCGATGCGGCCGAATCCGTTGATGGCGATGCGAGTCATGAGCGAGTCCCTTTCGTTCGCCATCAGGTTCGCCGCCCGCGCCCACCCACGACAGCGGCGTGATCGCCACTGTTCAAAAGGATCTCGCCAACGGGGGTGGCGGGATCCTCACGGCCCCTGCGCGCCTCCCACCGGCCTATTCGCCCTTCGTGAAGGTGCGCCGGTACTCGGTCGGGGTGGTGCCCAGGATCCGCTGGAAGTGCAGCCGCAGGTTCGCCCCCGTGCCCAGGCCCACGTCATCGGCGATCTGCTCGACGCCGCGCTGGGAGCGTTCGAGCAGCTCACGCGCCACGTCGACGCGGGCGCGCATGACCCACTGCATCGGCGTGTACCCGGTGTCCTCCGCGAACCGCCGCGAGAACGTACGGGGCGACACCCCGGCGTGCCGGGCCAGCGACTCCAGGGTCAGGGGCTCCCCGAGCCGGATCAGCGCCCACTCCCGCGTGGCGGCGAACCGCTCGCCGAGCGGCTCGGGCACGCTGCGCGGAACGTACTGGGCCTGGCCGCCGCTGCGGTAAGGGGCGGCGACCAGGCGGCGTGCCGCGTGGTTGGACGCCGCCACCCCGAGGTCGCCGCGCAGGATGTGCAGGCACAGGTCGATGCCGGAGGCGGCGCCGGCCGAGGTGAGGACGCTGCCCTCGTCGACGAACAGGACGTTCTCGTCGACCCGGACCAGCGGGTGCTTGGCCGCGAGGGCCCGGGCGTAGTGCCAGTGCGTCGTGGCGCGCTTGCCGTCGAGCAGGCCCGTCGCGGCGAGCGCGAACGCACCCGTCGAGATGGCGGCGAGCCGCGCCCCGCGCTCGTGGGCGGCGACCAGCGCGTCGAGGACCGGCCGGGGTGGGTCCTCACGGTCCGGGAAGCGGTAGCCGGGGACGAAGACGACGTCGGCCCACGCCAGCGCGTCGAGCCCGTGCGTCACGTGGTAGGACAGGCCGTCGCCGCCGGCCACCAGCCCGGGCGCCGCACCGCACACCCGCACCTCGTACGGCATGCTCGCACGGGTCGTGAAGACCTGCGCCGGAATGCCGACGTCGAGCGGCTTCGCACCTTCGAGGACGAGGACGGCGACGCGGTGGAGACGAGAGGCTTGCACGGGGTCGAGCCTACGCGGCGGGCGGCGGCGGGGGTCCCGCCGGGACGGCCGGTCCCGCGCGGCCTGCGGGCCGCCCTGGTGGCGGGCGAGGTCCCGGTCGGCCCGTACGGTGTCGGGGTCCGGACCGCCGGGACGGCGGGGTGCCGCTACCGCGCCATCTCGTAGGCGCCGGAGAGGGCCTCGACGCGGGCCCAGACGCGGGCCGCGCGGGCCTCGTCGACGACCGGGCGGCGGACGGCGGCGAGGGCCCAGGCCTGCTGCTCCGGCGTGCTGGAGTCCTTGCCGTGCAGTTCGACGGCGTGCTGGGAGAAGTCCCGCACGAGCACCGAGAACAGCTCGTCCAGCACGGACTCGTCCAGGTTCGTGAGGCGGGCCTGCTCCAGGATCAGCTGTCCGTGCACGACCAGGGCGAACAGCTGCCCCACCGCGAGGAGGAAGTCGAGGTCGCGGCCCTGGGCCTCGTCGGGCGCGATGGTGGCGGCGAACTCGGCCAGCGCGTCGGCCTGTTCGCGGAAGCGGGCGACGTTCGGCACGGCGGCGTAGGCGTCGTACGCCGGGCGCCAGTCGTGGAAGCGTACGGAGCCCAGACCGCGGGCCGGGCCCTGCCGGAACAGGAAGTCGTCGTCGGCCGCGTCCCGGCGCGTGGGGACGGGCGCGTACTCGGCAGGCTCCAGCAGGTGGTTGCGCATGAACTTGAGGATCAGCGCGAGGTTGACATGGACCGTCCCCTCCAGCTTCGGCAGCCCGCGGATCTCGACGGCCGCCTGGGCGAAGTAGTTGTCCTTCTCGAAGCCCTTGGCGGCGATGACGTCCCACATCAGGTCGATGACCTTCTCGCCCTCCGTCGTGACCTTCATCTTGGTCATCGGGTTGAAGAGCAGGTATCGGCGGTCGTCGGGGCCGGCGGAGCGGAAGTAGTCGACGGCGCGGTCGCTGAACAGCTTCATCCCGACGAGGCGGACGTAGGCGTCGGCCAGCTCCCGGCGCACGTGCGGGAAGGCGGTGACGGGCCGGCCGTACAGAATCCGGTTGTGCGCGTGTGTGACGGCCTCGTACATCGCGTGCTCGCAGATGCCGATCGAGGCGGTGCAGAGATTGAACTTGCCGACGTTGACGGTGTTGAGCGCCGCGTCGAAGGCGGCGCGCCCGGTGTGCAGGACGTCCTCGGCCGCCACCGGGTAGTCCTCCAGGCGGAACTCGCTGACGTACTTGGAGGAGTCGACGACGTTCTTCACGAGCCGGTACGCCGGGTGGCGGCTGTCGGCGGCGAAGAAGACGTACCCGTCGGGCCCCTCGACGTCGGTGCGGCGGCCGAAGACCGAGACGAGCCCGGCGGCGTTGCCGTTGCCGATGTAGTACTTGGAGCCGGTGGCGCGGAAGCCGCCGGCGCCGTCGGGCTCCAGCAGCATGTCGGTGGAGTAGATGTCGGCGCCGTGGGTCTTCTCGGACAGGCCGAAGGCGAACACCTCGCCCTCCGACAGCAGTCGCGCCGCACGCTCGCGGGCGGCGGCGTTGCCGCTCTGCCACACCGGGCCGAGGCCGAGGATGGTGACCTGCCAGGCGTACCAGTAGTCGAGGCCGTAGAAGCCGAAGATCTCGTTCAGGGCCGCGATCCGTGCGGTGTCCCAGCGCTTGTCCGGCTTCGCCTCACCGGCGGCGGAGGCGGGGGTCAGGAAGGTCTCGAAGAGACCTTCCTTGGCGGAGAACGCGAGGAAGTCGGCCAGCCAGGCACGCGTGCGGTAGTCCTCGATGATCCGCTGCTTGCCACGGGCCTCGAACCAGTCGACGGTGGCGCGCAGCAGCCTGCGCGTCTCCGGGTCGAAGTGGGCGGGGTCGTAGGTGTGCGGGTGGAACAGCAGGGGGTCGGACACGGCGGATCACCTTCCGAGGGGTCGGGGTCGAAGTCCGCGCGGGTGCGCGGAGGGAGGAGGAGGGGAGCGGAGGGGGCGCCGGACCGTACGGCGGGCCCGGGACGGCCGTACGCTCAGGCGGTCGCGGGCGGCGGTGCCGGCCGGCTGAGCCGGTGGAGGGTGCTCAGGACGTCGTCGAGCCAGGCGATCGTCATCCGCTCCTGCGCGATCCCCCCGCGCAGTACGACGTGCTGGAGTTCCTGACCGGGGTCGAGCGGTGCGGGGGCGTCGGGGCCGGTGAAGTCGCGCAGTTCGCCGGCGAGGTAGCGGGCGAGACGGTCCCGGTGGGCCTGCTGGTGCCGTTCGACCTCGTGGATGAGGGCGGCCGGGTCGTCGAAGGCCGCTCCGCGGATCTTCACGGCGAGATCGTGCCGCAGGCTCTCCGGTTCGATTGGCTCGTGCAGCCACCGCGCGAGCGCGGTCCGGCCGGGGGCCGCGGCCGAATACTCCTTCTTGTCGGGACGGCCTTGCTGCGGGACCGTGCGGACGGCCAGCATCCCGTCGTTCTCCATGCGCTTGAGCACGCGGTAGATCTGCTGGTGCGTCGCGGTCCAGAAGTAACCGATCGACCGTTCGAACCTGCGGGCCAGCTCATAGCCGGAACCCGGCTTCTCCAGCAGGGAGACGAGGATCGCGTGTTCGAGCGCCATGCTTCGATCCTGCTATGCAATTTGTTGCATAGACAAGCGGTGGTCCACAGGTGAGACGCGGCTCACCCCCGCGGGCGTCGGGGGAGTGGCCCGCAGGGGCCCGAGCGGCCGCGAGCCCCGAGCGCGCGGGGTCGCGCGTTCGGGGCTTCGTAAGGAGCCGCCTGCCCGAGGGGGCGGGATCAGGCGGCGTCGGGGATCCAGGAGCCGTGGATCATAGCCGGGACACGGCGTGGCAGGTGGACGGTGGCCACCGGCGGGAGGGTCAGGTCGGAGGCGTCCAGCACGAGCAGCTGAGAGGCGTTCGCCCTGACGTCGCTGACCACCGTCAGCAGGTACCCGGCGTCCTCCTGCGACGGGCTCGCGCCGTCGGCGGGCACGAACACGGCTTCGCTCGGGAGCCGGCCGGCCCCGAACGGCAGCAGTTGTCGGGCGCCGGTGGTGCGGTCGTACTTGACGAGGGTGTGGGCGCCGATCCCCCTGTCGTCGGGGAAGGCCAGGGCGTACTGGTAGCGGTGTTCGATGCCGAGGAAGGCGTCGTTGACGGTCGGGAATTCCACGGTGAGGTCGTCGGTCACGTCCTGCCTGACTGATCCGGCCGCCAGGTCGACGGTCCAGCGGGTGCTACGCGATCCGCAGTTCGGCTCGGCCCCGCGGTCCTCGGCACCGACCCACCAGTTCCAGGAGCGCTGCCAGCCGTCCCGGCCCACGGAGGGGCCCTCGACGACGATCCGCCCGTACGGGTCCTCGTAGGCGTTGGCGAAGTGCATGCCGTAGCCCTGCCCGATCTCGAACCAGCGGATCGCGTGGGCCCGGCCGCCCGAGCCCGCCGTGGTGCGCGGCATGACGCCGATCCGGCAGATCTGCTCGTCGTTCCAGCGGTACGGGATGCCCGAGTGCTCGGCCGGGTCGAAGGTCACCGAGCCTTCGAGGAACACCACGTAGTGCTCGGTGATCGCAAAATCGTGCTTGAGTGCCGCACTCGCGCCCGGGACCTCCTGGCTCTCCAGCACCTTCCCGTCGGCGGAGGCGACGTGGTGGACCAGGTACGGGGGGAAGGGGGAGGAGGCGAAGAAGTGGAGCTCGCCGGTGACCGGATCCTCCTTGGGGTGGGCGGTCATCGCAGAGGTCAGCCTGCCCTCGAAGTCGTAGGCCCCGACGGTTTCCAGATCCGCCGTCAGCTCGAAGGGCAACGCCGCTTCGCTCAGGGCGAGGAGCCGGCCGGCGTGCTCGATGACATGGGTGCCCGCCGTGCTGGCGGTGAGGTCGGGGCCCTTCTCGGTCATGTAGGGGGCGCCGTCGAGGGCGGGGGTGTGGACCCAGCGGTTGCGGTACCACTCGGCGCGGCCGTCCCGCAGGCGGATGCCGTGGACCATGCCGCTGCCCTTGAACCAGTGGGTGGGGGTGACACCGGGCTTGGGGTTGTGGCTGTTGCGGATGAGCCGGCCGGTCAGCTCGGGCGGAATGGCGCCCTCGACGGTGAGGCCGGTGGCGGTGATCTCGTCGGCCACGGGGGTGTAGTGGCCGGTCAGGTAGGGCTTGGCGGGGCTGCTCATAACGATGTCCTGGACCTTTTCGACGATGGCGGCAAGAGGGGGCGGGCGGCGGTGCGGGTGTGGGGCTTCGCGGGCGGTCGGCACCATCCGGTCAGACGCGTCCGGTCCCGGCAGCCGTCTCGGCGCGGGCCTTCAGGGCGGCGAGCCAGGCTTCCAGCGACTGCCGCAGCACCTCTTGCAGCTCCGCGGGCCGTGCCTCCACGGGCTCGCCGCTCCAGGACTCCTCGGTGCGCACCGTCACCGTGTTCTGCGCCGTCTCCTGGAACGTCCAGACGTGGATGCCGTCGATGCCGTGCGCCGGACCGCCCCAGACGATCCGCTCGCCGGGGACGACCTGGTGGACGGTGGAGGTGATGTCCAGGCCGTGGGTGAGCCAGCGGAAGGAGGAGCCGGGGGCGAGCGGACCGGCGTATTCCACGCGGTCGACGCCCTCGTTCCAGTCGGCCCAGGCGGCGACGTCGGTGTGCAGGTCCCAGACGGTGGCGAGCGGGGCGTGCACGGTGGTCTCGAGGCGGACGACGACCGGGGCCTCGGCGTCGACGGCGGTGGGGTGCGTGGTCATGGGGTGCTCCTTCGATGGTGCGATCAGCTGATCAGCTGATCAGCGGGTTCGGTGGGGTCGGTGGGTTCGGTGGGACGGGCGGGGGGCGGCGAACGGTGGGGGAGTGGGGACGGACTCCGGCGCGCGCCGGGTTCCGCGGGCGAGGAGCGGGGTGAGGGTCGCTCCGAGGGCCAGCACGGCGGCCGAGAGGAGGAAGGTGGCGCGGTATCCCTCGGTGAGGGCCGCGGCGTGCGGCAGGCCGGGCGGGGCGGACGCGGTGCGGGCGGCGGCGAGGGTGCCCAGTACGGCGAGGCCCACGGCGCCGCCGATCTGGCGGGTGGTGTTGACCAGGCCGCCGGCCAGTCCCGCATCGGAGGGCTCCACCCCGCTCACGGCCGAGCCGGTGAGCTGGACGAAGGCCACGCCGAGGCCGACCCCGACCAGGAGCACCGGGCCCAGGAGGTGGATGAGGAAGGTGCCGTCGGCCGGGATCCTGGCCAGCCACAGGAATCCGGCGGCCTGGGTCGCCAGCCCCGCGAGCAGGGTCCGGTGCGGGCCGATGCGCCGGGCGAGTACGGGTGCCAGGCCGGACCCGAGCATGTTCGCCGCCGCCAGCGGCAGTTGGGAGAGTCCCGCTTCCAGCGGGCCGGCGCCGAGGACCTGCTGCTGGTAGAGGGGGAGGAAGAAGAACAAGCCCACCCAGACCGCGCCGAGCAGCGCCATGACGAGGTTGGCCGGAGCCACGGCTCCCCGGGTCAGGAGTCCGGGCGGCAGGAGGGGCGCCGGGTGGCGGCGTTCGACCAGCGCGAAGAGGGCGAGCAGGGCCGCCGCCGCACCGAGGGTGCCGAGTACCAGAGGGTCGGTCCAGCCGGCGCGGCCCGCGGCGGTGAGCCCGTACACGAGCGAGACCAGGCCGGCCGTGGCGGTGAGGGACCCGGCCAGGTCGAGCCGCGGACGGGGCCCGCCTGCCTCCTTCGGGTCGGCGGGGACGAGGCGCAGGGTCGCTGCCAGGACCGCCGCCGCGCCGATGCCGGAGGCGTGGAACACCCAGGGCCAGCCGGGGCCTTGGGTGAGGACTCCGCCGAGCAGGACTCCGGCCGCTCCGCCCGCACCGGACACGGCACCCCAGACACCGAGGGCCTTGGCGCGGGCCGGCCCAGGCGGATGGAGCCGCATGGTCAGCGAGAGCGCAGCGGGGGCGATCGCAGCCGCACCGGCGCCCTGGGCCGTACGGGCGGCGATGAGCATCCAGGGGGTGCTCGCCAGCCCGGCGGCGACGGCCGCCGCGGAGAAGAGCGCGAGGCCGGCCGCCAGCACGCGGCGCCGCCCCAGGAGGTCGGCCGCTCGGCCGCCGAGCAGGAGCAGGGCCCCGAAGGCCAGGCCGTAGGCGTTGACGACCCATGACAGGCCTGTGTCCGACAGACCGATCCCGTCGCGCACGGCAGGGAGGGCGACGTTGACGATGGAGGTGCTGAGGGTGACGGCGAACTGGGCCGCGGCCAGCGTCGCGAGGGTGGTCCCGGTGGTCCCGGTGGTCCCGGTGGTCTTTTGGTCGGACGGTGGGGCGTGCATGCGCGATCTCCTGTGTGTGGTTAACCACTCACTGTTTGGTTCGAAAGCGGGGCGGACCACATGGTCCGCCCGGCGGTCGTCGCCTGTCAGTAGTGCCGGATGCCGGCCGAGAGCGTCCGGGACCAGGGTGCGTCCACCTCGTGCGCATCCAGCGATACGAGGAGGTGGCAGAGCATCCCCGTCGCGAAGAACTGCTGGACGTCCGCCTCTGTCGCGCCCGACGCGCCCCGCACGTACTCGACCATGCGGGCGTACCCGGCCCGCACGGCCCCGCGTACGGCGACCTCGGACACGGCCGCCGCTTGGGCGTGGGTCAGGACGAGCAGCAGGTCCTTGTCGGCGATCAGGTGGGCGTACGTGTCGCCCATGGTGTGCAGGACCGCCTCGGGGCTGCTGCCCCGGGCCTGCGCGGCGCCCTCTTCGAGGCTGGTCCGCACCCGGGTGAAGCAGTGCTCGACGACCGCGGTGAAGAGCGCCTCCTTGTTCGGGAACAGCCGGTAGACGTAGGCCTGGGAGATTCCGGCGGCCTTGGCCACTTCGGTCGTCGTCGTGCCGAAGTAACCGCGGGCCGCGAAGGCTCCGACCGCCGTCCGCAGGACGGTCTCGCGGCGCTCCTCGGCCGAGGAGCGCTGGCGTCGTCGTTCCGTGTTCATGTGTGTAATAAACCACTCACACTTTTGGCTGTCAATGCCCGGCGTCATCCGGCCGGTGGTTCCCGACCCCCGCCCGGCGGCGCACCCGGGCGTGGAAGCGGTCTGCGGCAGGGCTCTGTCAAGTCCCGAATGGTCGCGACATGACGCGGCCGGGCATCGGGGGGCTTACTCGAGGCACGGTTCACGCCCGCTGCGTGACCCCATCGGTGCCACCGGTTGCGGTGTTCCCCTCCGGGATGTGGAGGAGTCGACGGCCAGAAGGAGCGAGCGCATGAAAGCCACCAACGGTTTCCGCGGGCCCCGTGTCAGGGGGCGAAGGTCATGAGTTCCCTGTCCTCCTCCGGGCACCCCTCGGGGCCGCCGCCCGGTCCGCTCTCGGGCAGGGGGCCGCGACCCCAGGCACCGCCGGCGTCCGAGGCGCCGCCACCAGTGCCCCCGCCGCCGCCCCCCTCCCACCCGTCCGCGCCGACCTTGCCACCCGCCGACGGAGCGGGGCGGCCGGAACACCGCTGGCGGTCCCGCAGGGCGGCGGTCAGTGCGAGCATGGCGGCGGTGGTGGTCTCGGCGGTCGTCCTCGGCTTCACCGTGCTCGGCGGCACCACCGCCGCCGGCGGCGAAGTGTTCCTGGAGGCCGCCTCGGCCGCCGGGCCCGATCCGTTCACACCCTCGACGGCCACCGAGACGAACCGGGCCGCCGTGCCGGCCGCGCATACCGGCGCGCCGCGGGGCGATACGGGCGGCGGGCGCACCCTGGAGGTCGACGGCGGTCACCCCGGTCTCTACGGGGGCACCCGGAACGTCGCGAGCTGTGACGTGGAGAAGCAGATCACGTTCCTCACGGAGCACGCGGAGAAGGGGAACGCCTTCGCCGCCGCGCTCGGCGTCCGCCGGGCCGGGATCCCCGCATACTTGCGGTCGCTCACACCGGTCCGGCTGGGCTGGGACACCCGGGTCACCAACCACGGGTACCGCAACAGCGCGCCGACCGGCTACCAGGCGATCCTGCAGGCCGGTACGTCCGTACTGGTCGACGGGCGCGGTGTGCCGCGGGTCCGGTGCGCGTGCGGCAACCCCTTGACGCCACCGGTTGCGGTCCCGGGGAAGGCCAGGCTCAGCGGTGGGGAGTGGTCCTCGTTCCGGTCCGCCGAACTGGTCGCGGTCAAGCCTGCCGCGAAACCGGTGAAGGCCGTCACGGTCTTCGATCAGGACCGCAAGGCGTGGTTCGAGCGCCCGAGCGGCCTCGTGCGGGCACGGTCCGACCGCGAGGTCGAGCCGCCGCCGGGCCGCCCGTCCGGCTCGCCGTACCCGGCTCTGCCACCGGCCCGCCAGGGATCGGTTCGGACCGGACACGACGCGCAGACGCGGCAGCGGAATCCCGAAGTGCCGGACCCGGCGCCGGGTGTCGCACCGGGTCGCAAGCCGGACCCGGCTCAGGACCCGGGCCGCGAGGGGCACGGGGAGCAGGGCACGACCGAGGCGCCGGACACGCCTGCGAAGCCACGGGGCGCGGACCGGACACCGCGGAAGGACCCGGCGCAGGAGCCGGGCAGAGGCCAGGACCACGCCCCCGGCGCGCCGGAGCAGAAGTCAAGGGCGAAGCACCCGGAGCACGAGCCCGGTGGAAAGCCGGACGAGGGCGGCCCCGGCCGGGAGACCGGTGAGGGCTCGGGCCGGGAGGCCGGCCAGGGCGGAGGCGGAAAGGACGGCCGTGGGCACGACAAGAGTACGGGCCAGACACCGGGCCAGAGCTCTGGCCAGGAGCCGGGCAGGGCGCCGGGTCAGCAGACGCGCGAAGGGTCCGGCCGGGGCGACGGCGACGGCAAGGAGCCGGGACGGCAGACGGATGGGGGTCCACGCGCCGACACGGGCCAGGCTCCCGGGCGGGAATCCGGCCCTGGCACCGGCGAGGTACCGGGCCAGGGTGCGGGCCGGCGCGACGACCAAGGCGGGGTCGAAGGGTCCGGCCGCGGCACGGGAACCGGCAAGGCGCCCCAGCAGGACGCGGGCGGCGGCCCCGGCGACGGCACGGGCCAGGCACCGGTCCAGGGCTCGGGGGAGGAGACGAGCACGGGATCCGGCCAAAGCTCCGGCCAAAGCTCCGGCCAGGGCTCTGGGACCGGCAAGGCGACGGGCAAGGGCGCCGGCAGCGGTGACGGTCCGGTCCGGTCGGGTCACGAGGGGGCGGGGCGCGGGCCGGGGCAGGAGTCCGGCCGTCAGACGGGGGACGAGGGGGTCCGGCCAGGGCAGTCGGGCCGGACCGACGGCTCGGGGAGCCGGGAGGAGCGGCCGCTGCTCAGGTAGCGCACCCGACACGGCAGCCGGTGCCGCACGGCGCACGGTGGTCCGCGCAGGGGCGACAGGGTTCACTGCACGCACTCCGAAGGGAGAGAGACATGACGGTTTGAGTGTCTTGCCAATCCTTCACCCCGTTCATCACGAATAGGTGGTGACGCTCCAGACGGTGAAGGAGCAGGTGAAACCGCATGCTTGACGAACCCTACGAAAGGCAGGAGGTGAACCCGATGACCGCCTCACCACACAAGAAGCGCCTGGTCGTCGGAGTCGTGTCCGCAGGGCTGCTGGCCGGTGGCCCGCTGCTGGGCCTGTCCGGTACGGCGAGCGCCGCCACGGCGGCGCCGGCCACGCCGAACCCCACGCTCACCAGCGACCGGGACCGCGACCGCGGTCACGACCGGGACGACCGGCACCACCGTCGCCACCACGACCGGTGCACGTGGGTCGAGGGTCATTGGATCACTGGCACGTGGGTCAAGGGCCACTGGGACGGCACGTGGCACGCCGGCACCCGGCACCACGGCTACCGCGACCACCACGGCACATGGCACGACGGCTGGTGGAGCAAGGGCCAAGGGAAGGATCACCGGGCGCCCGGACACCCGGTGAACCACTGGGTTCCCGGACACTGGAGCTGCCACGACACGTGGTAGCGCCTGCCCGGGCAGTACGACGGCTGCGGCCCCTGGACATCAGGGGCCGCGGCCGACCCGCTCATCTGATCCGTTTGGCAAATTTCCGGCCATCCGTACGCGCGTCCGCTACGAAGAAACCTCGGACACACCACAGGCACCGCGCCGAACCCGAGAGCACGACCCAGGACCAGGACGAGGACAAGGACCACCATGCGACGGACACCCCGACCCCGGCCGGCCGGCACCGGCTGCCCCAGCCCCAGCCCCCTGTCGCCGCAGCCGGGGTCCGACCAGTGAACCAACCCCTCCCGTTCGGGCCGGGTCGTACCGGCCGGGCGAGTCACGCCGGCCGCAGCGACCTCGCCGAGGTCATGGACAAGGTCGCCCACGGCGACAAACAGGCCTTCTCCACCCTCTACGACGCACTCGCGCCCATGGTCTTCGGGATCGTCGTCCGGGTCGTACGCGACCGGCACCAGGCGGAGGAGGTCGCGCAGGAGGTCATGATCGACCTGTGGCGGCAGGCCGCCCGCTACCGGCCCGAGTCCGGCGCCGTCACCACGTGGGCGGGGACGATCGCCCACCGGCGGGCGGTGGACCGGGTCCGCTCCGCCCAGGCGTCCTCCGACCGGGAACACGCCCAGGCCGCCCGCGAGCACCAGACGGCCTTCGACGAGGTCTCCGAGCAGGTCGAGACCCGCCTGGAGAGCGAACAGGTACGCCGCTGCCTGCGCGGCCTGACCGAACTACAGCGCCAGGCCGTGACCCTGGCCTACTACCGCGGCCTGACCTACCGTGAGGTCGCAGAAGCCCTGCGCACACCGCTTCCGACCATCAAGACACGCATGCGCGACGGACTGATCCGGCTCCGCGACTGCATGGGGGTGACCACATGAAACAACACCACTCCGACGTACACGCCCTCGCCGCCGCCTACGCCCTCAACGCCCTGGACCCCGCCGAGCGCCGGGGGTTCGCCGACCACCTGCCGCACTGCCCGACGTGCCGCGAGCAGGTGGCCGAGTTCGAGGCCACCGCCGCGCGCCTGGCCGACTCCGCCGCGCAGAGCCCGCCCCCGGGGATGAAGCAGCACGTCCTGGACGCCGTCGACGGCGTCCGCCAACTGCCGCCGCGGGTCACCGACAGCGCGCCGACCGCCGGCTTCGGCAGTGTGCTGCGACGCCGGGCCGTCCCCCTCGCCCTCGCCGCCAGTGTGGCCGCGGCCGCCTCGTTCGCCGGTCTGGCAGCCTGGCAGAACCAGCAGAGCGACCAGTACCGGCAGCGTGCGATCCAGGCCCAGCAGCGGCTCGACGACGTCAGCGCCGTCCTGGCGGCACCCGACGCACGTGCGGTCCACGGCCGGGCGAGCAACGGAGCGACCACCACGGTCGTCGCCTCCGAGCGGCAGAACAGGGCCGCCTTCACCGCCGCCGGACTGCCCGCGCCCGCACCCGGCAGGACCTACCAGCTCTGGCTCGACCACGACGGCACCATGCGCCCGGCCGGGTTCATCCACCAGGACGGCACCGTCCTCATCGACGGGGACACTGCCGGCGCAGGCGCCGTCGGCCTCACCCTCGAACCCGCCGGAGGCTCCCCCAGCCCCACCACCGCCCCCCTCCTCCTCATGGCCCTGCCCACCTGACGCCGGACCGCCCCCGCCCCGTACGCATCAGGAATCGTCCGCCACCAATCCACCCGCCCGCCCGCTGCGAAGTACGGGTGAGCGACCGCACCCAGCGGCGCGTCGAGTGACGGGAGTGCTGAGGTGGAACACCGGAAAGCGGCGGTGGTCGGCGCCGGGGTCGCGGGCCTGACGGCAGCCCACATCCTCGCGCGTTCGTACGAGGTCACCCTCTACGAGGCCGACGGCCGCCTCGGCGGCCACGCCCACACCCATGAACTGCCCGGCCCCGACGGGCGGCTCATGGGTGTGGACTCGGGGTTCATCGTCCACAACGAGCGGACCTACCCCACCCTGCTGAGGCTCTTTCGCGAGCTGGGGATCACCACCCAGGACGCCGAGATGAGCATGTCGGTCCGCTGCGACGGCTGCGGACTGGAGTACGCGGGCGCCCGCGGCCCGTCCGGCCTCTTCACCGGCCGGCCCGCACTGCGCGGCCGCTACCTGGCCCTGCTCGCGCAGGTTCCGGTCTTCCACCGCAGGGCCCGGCGGCTGCTCGCCGATCCGCCCTCCCACCACGTCACCTTCGGCGACTTCCTGCGCGCGGGCCGGTTCTCCCCCTACTTCGTCAGCCACTTCGCCCTCCCGCTCGTCTCCGCGGTGTGGTCGTGTCCCGCGAGTAC
This sequence comes from Streptomyces sp. NPDC058880, assembly GCF_042742535.1. Classification (NCBI taxonomy): domain Bacteria; kingdom Bacillati; phylum Actinomycetota; class Actinomycetes; order Kitasatosporales; family Streptomycetaceae; genus Streptomyces; species Streptomyces sp. NPDC058880. The sequence goes on along the minus strand of NZ_JBHYMC010000012.1, from coordinate 48,582 downwards.
CGCGCTGTCCTACCCGGCCGCCCACCTCTTCACCTTCCTCCACCACCACGGCCTCCTGTCGGTGACGGGCTCCCCCCAGTGGAAGACCGTCACCGGCGGCTCCGCCGCCTACGTGCAGGCCGCGGCCAAGAGCGTGCACCGGGTCCGTACCGACAGCCCCGTGCAAGCCGTCCACCGGGCGGGACGCGGCTCCGGCGCCTGGATAACCACCGAGAACGGAGCCACCGACGGCTACGACGCCGTCGTCATCGCCACCCACCCCGACCAGGCCCTCCGCCTGCTCGCCGATCCCACCGAGGATGAACGAAGGCTCCTGGGCGCCTTCACCTACGAGCCCAACCCCACCGTCTTGCACACCGACACCGGGATCCTGCCCCGCTCACCCCGCGCCCGGGCCTGCTGGAACTACCACATGCCGGCCTGCGCCCCCTCCACCGAGGCCGTCCGCGTCAGCTACGACATGCGGCGCCTGCAGAAGCTCCCCGACGGCGCCGACTACGTGGTGACCCTGGGCGCCGACGACCGTGTGGACGCGGACCGGGTCGTGCGTCGCATGCTCTACGAGCACCCGGTCTACACCCCCGCCTCGGTCGCCGCGCAGAAGGAACTGCCGCGCCTGAACACCGGCGTGACCGCCTACGCCGGAGCATGGCACGGCTGGGGCTTCCACGAGGACGGCTGCCGCTCCGGCGCGGCCGCCGCGCGCTCCCTGGGAGTGCGCTGGTGACCGGGGAGGCAGCCCCCGCCGCCGCGCTGTACGAGTGCCTGGTCGTCCACGCCCGCACCGCGCCGCTGCGCCACGACCTCCGGCACCGCACCTACCTGTGGTGCGTGGACCTCGACCGGCTGCCGGTCCTGCCCCGCCCGCTGCGTCCCCTGGCCCGGTTCGACCCGCGCGACCACTTCGCGGGCCGCGCCCCCACGATCCGCGCCGGTCTGGAGGAGTTCCTCGCCTCGCGCGACATAGACCTCGCGGGCGGGCGCGTGCTGATGCTCGCCCACGCGCGGGTCCTCGGGTTCGTCTTCAACCCCCTGAGCGTCTACTGGTGCCACGACCGGTCCGGAAACCTGGTGTGCGTGGTGGCGGAGGTCCACAACACCTACGGACAGCGGCACTGCTACCTCCTCCATCCGGACGCCGGCGGCCGGGCCAGGGCCGAGAAGCGGTTCTACGTCTCGCCGTTCTTCCCGATCGAGGGCCACTACCGGATGCGCCTGCCGTGCCCCGGGGAACGCCTCGACCTGACGGTGCACCTCCACACCGAGGCCGGCCGCCCGTTCACCGCCACCGTACGGGGCCGTGCCCGCCCCGCCACGCCCCGCGCCCTGCTGCGGGCCGCCGCCCGCAGGCCCTGGTCCACCGCCGTCGTCTGGGCCGGGATCCGCTTCCACGGGATCCGCCTGCTCCTGCGCGGCCTGCCCCTACAACCCCGCCCCCGGCACATACCGCAGAAGGGAATGGTCCCGTGACCCGCCCGGCCATCACGCCCGACCACCAGGCACCACCGTCCGGCCGTCCGCCGCTGATGCCGGAGCAGCGGCGCATGCCCGGCGGCACCCCCGCTGCCGGCCGGGGCGCGGACCCCGCACGCTGGCCGGACGTGGCACGGCCGCCGGCCGCCGGTCCGGCCCGGACCGCCGTCGCCGCACACCTGGTCGGCCGGGCTCTCAAGCGGCTCCCCCTGGAGGTACGCGACGGCACCGGAACCGACGCCGCTACCGGCCCCCGGCCGGACATCACCCTCCACGACCCGGACGCCTTCTTCCAGCGCATCGGGCACGCCGGCCTGATCGGCTTCGGGGAGTCGTACATGGCCGGCGAATGGGACAGCGACGACCTGCCCGGCCTGCTGACCGTCCTCGCCACCCACGTCGACGAATTGGTCCCGGCCCCGCTGCGCGGCCTCCGCCCGCTGTGGGTGTCCCACCGCCCAGGCCGCGACCGCAACACCCGGCGCGGCGCACGCGAGAACATCCACCGCCACTACGACCTGTCCAACGACCTCTTCGCCGCCTTCCTCGATCCGACCCTCACCTACTCCTCCGCCGTGTTCACCGCTTTCCCCGCGCGCTACGAGGACCTCCCTGCCGCCCAGCACCGCAAGATCGACCGACTCCTGGACCTCGCCCACGTCACGGACGGCACCGAGCTGCTGGAGATCGGCACCGGCTGGGGAGAGCTCGCGCTGCGCGCCGCGGCCCGCGGTGCCCGCGTCACCACCCTCACCCTGTCCGCCGAACAGGCCGCCCTCGCCCGCGCCCGGATCGACGCCGCCGGGCTCGGCGACCGCGTCGAGGTCCGGCTGTGCGACTACCGTGACGTGGAGGGCCGCTACGACGCCGTGGTCAGCGTCGAGATGATCGAAGCGGTCGGCGCCGAGTACTGGCCCTCCTACTTCGCCGCCCTGCGGACCGCGCTCCATCCCGGCGGCCGCGTCGCCCTCCAGGCCATCACCATGGGCCACCGGCAGATGCTGAACACCGCGGCCACCCACACCTGGATCAGCAAGTACGTCTTCCCCGGCGGCCTGATCCCCTCCCGCCGTGCCATCACCGAGCACGCGGCGGCGGCAGGCCTGCGCACCGAGTCCGATATGGGCTTCGCCGAGCACTACGCGCAGACCCTGCGGCTGTGGCGGGAACGGTTCACTGCGAACCAGGCGACCGTCGCCGAACTCGGCTTCGACACCGTCTTCCAGCGGCTGTGGGACTTCTACCTGGCCTACTCGGAAGCCGGCTTCCGCTCCCGCTACCTGGACGTCCGCCAGATCGTCCTGACCGACGGGACCTTCCGGTGAGGGCCGTCGGGCCCGCCGGGGCGTCCGCCGCCGGGGAGGGGCCGTGAACGGCACCGCCTGGGGCCCGTTCGGCACCAACCTGGCGGTCGCGGCAGCCGTCTCGGCGGCCGTACTGCTCGTCGCGTTCGCCGTCGGAACACGCCTGCGCCTGCACCGCGTCGTCGACGTCGCCTGGGGTGTCGCCTTCAGCGCCGTCGCCGTCGGGACCTACGTCCTCTCCGCCGGGCAGGGAGACCCCGTCAGACGGCTGCTCGTCGCCGCGGCAACCATCCTGTGGGGGCTGCGGCTGTCGGCGCACATCGCACGGCGCGCCCGCGGCCACGGGGAGGACCCGCGCTACACCGCGCTCCTGGACAAGGCACCCGGAAACCGGACCTGGTACGCCCTGCGCACCGTGTACCTCCTCCAGGCCGCGCTGGTCTGGCTCGTCTCCCTGCCCGTCCAGGCCGCCTCGTACGCGGCGGCCCCGATGGGCGTGCTCGGCGCACTCGGACTGGCCCTGTGGGCCGCAGGACTGTGCTTCGAGGCCGTGGGCGACCACCAGCTGGCCCGGTTCAAGGAGGACCCGGCCAACCGGGGCCGCATCATGGACCGGGGACTGTGGGGCTGGACCCGCCATCCCAACTACTTCGGCGACAGCCTCGTCTGGTGGGGCCTGTACCTGTTCGCCTGCACCAGCGTGTCCTCGGCGCTGCTGAGCCTGGTTTCCCCGGTCCTCATGACGGCCCTGCTGACGGTCGGCAGCGGCAAGCGGCTGCTGGAGAGACACATGGCCGACCGCCCCGGTTACGCTGAGTACGCCGCCCGCACCAGCGGATTCCTTCCGCTCCCGCCCCGCCACCACCCCTCGAAGCCCAGGAGGTGACGTGTGGACCCTTCGCCCGAGGCCGCCGACCACCCCGGAGGGGGCGCCCACCGGGATCGGCCCGTGCCGGCCGCCCTGATCCCCGCCCCCGCCCACCGGCTGTCCCAAGGGGTGCCCGCGGCCGTCCTGCTGCTGCACGGCGGTCGGGCGGACGCCCTGCGGCCGCCGCCCCTGCTGAACCTGCCGGCCCTGCGCATGCGACCCTTTGCGACGGCCGTCACGCGCGCCACCGCCCACGCCGGCGTGTTCGTCGCACACGTCCGCTACCGGCACCGGGGCTGGAACGGCCACCACGCGCATCCGGTCGCCGACGTCCGACGCGCCCTGGAGGAGCTCCGTGCCGTCGCCGGACCGGTTCCCGTCGTCCTCGTGGGGCACTCCATGGGCGGGCGTGCGGCCTTGCGTGCCGCAGACGATCCCCAGGTCGAGGGGGTCGTGGCGCTCGCTCCGTGGTGCCCGCCGGCCGAACCGGCCGCCCATCTGCGCGCTCGCACGGTTGTCGCCCTCCATGACGAACACGACCGTGTCACCCGGGCGGCGGACACCTGGGCCTACCTCGAACGCGCCCGGAAGGCCGAAGCCCGGGTCCGCGGCATCAGGATGCCCCGCGGCGGCCACGCCATGATCGGCAACGCCGGCCTGTGGCACCGGATCACGGCCGAAGCCACCGCGGCGCTCCTCGGACTCGCCCCGTTCCCCGGCGGCCTCCCCGGCGGCGACGGTCCGTTCGGTCCGGTGCGAGCCGACGGGAACGCGACCGGCGCGCCGGGGCCGCAGTGGTGATCACCCGGTCCGCGCCGCCGGTGCGGTCCGCGGGCCGACCCGCGTGCCCGGGCGGGCCAGCGCACCGGGCCACCAGACGCGCGGGCCGATGTCGATGATGAGGGCCGGTACCAGCAGAGACCGCACGACGAGGGTGTCCAGCAGGACGCCGAAGGCGACGATGAAGGCGATCTGGACGAGGAAGGCCAGCGGAATCACCATCAGCGCGGCGAAGGTCGCGGCGAGGACCACCCCGGCGGAGGTGATGACCCCGCCCGTGGTGACGAGCCCCCGCAGCACGCCCGCACGGGTCCCCAGCGCGAGGCTCTCCTCGCGTACGCGGGACATCAGGAAGATGTTGTAGTCGACGCCGAGGGCGACCAGGAACACGAATCCGTACAGCGGTACGGAGGCGTCCGTGCCGCTGAAGCCCAGCAGGTGTCCGAAGACGAGCGCGGACACCCCCAGGGTGGCGAGGAAGTTCAGTGCGACCGTCGCCACCAGCAGGACGGGCACGAGCACGGAGCGCAGGAGCGCGACGAGGATGAGCAGGATGATGCCGAGGACGACCGGGACGATGACGGCGCGGTCACGGGCCGAGGTCTGCTGGGTGTCGAACTGCTGGGCGGTGTAGCCCCCGACGAGCGCGTCGGCCTCCGGCACCGCGTGCACGCGCTCCCGCAGCCGCTGGACCGTCCTCTTGGCGGCGTCGCTGTCGGTCGCCGCGTCCAGCGTGGCATCCAGACGGACGCGGCCGTCCACGACGAGCGGAGCCCCCGGGCCCGGCCTGCCGCCACCCGCGGTGAAGGGTGCGACCGAGGCGACCCCGTCGGTGCCTTCGGCGGCCACCCGTACCTCGGCGGCCCGGTCGGCGTTCACGATGACGACGGCGGGATTGCCCGAGCCGCCGGGGAAGTGTCGGGCCAGCGTCTGCTGGGCGCCCACCGAGGGCGCGTCGTTCACGAAGATCTCGTCCAGTGGCACGCCCTTGGCGGACAGCGCGGGAGAGAAGCCGGCCAGCACCACCAGCAGGACGGAGGTGGAGACCCACACGCGGCGGGGAGAGCGGTCGATCAGGGCGGCGATCCGGCGCCACACGCGGTGCCCCTCGGCCGAGGCGTCGGCCGGGCCGGGCATGGCCGGCCAGTACGCGGTGCGGCCCAGCAGGACCAGGACGGCCGGCAGGAAGGTCAGCGAGCTCAGCACCGCGCAGACGATCCCGATGGCGCCGACGGGCCCGAGTGCCCGGTTGTTCGTCAGGTCGCTCGCCAGCAGGGCCAGCAGCCCCAGGGCCACGGTCGCCGCACTGGCGGTGACCGCTCCGGCCGACCGGCGCACGGCTGCCGCCGCGGCGTGCGCCCGGTCGCCGCGTACGGCGAGCTCCTCCCGGAAGCGCGCGGCGACCAGCAGGGCGTAGTCGGTCGAGGCGCCGATCACGAGGATCGACAGGATTCCCTGCACCTGGCCGTCCACGCGGACGGCGCCCCGGGCCGCCAGCGCGTAGACCACCGCGCAGGCCAGGCCCAGCGCGAACACCGCGCTGATGATGATCACCAAGGGCAGCAGCACACTGCGGTAGACCAGCAGCAGGATCAGCAGGACCGCTCCCAGGGCCACTCCCAACAGCAGCCCGTCGATCCCCGCGAACGCCTCGGACAGGTCCACCTGGGTGGCCGCCGGACCGGCGATCCCGACCGAGGTGCCCGGCACCCGCTGCGCCGCCTGCCGCACCTCGTCCAGGACCGCCGGGAGCTCCTCGCCGAGGTCGGGCGCGAGCGGTACGACGGCCTGCAGGGCCCGCCCGTCGGCGGAGACGACGGGCGGTGAGGGCGTGGTGGCGATCCCGGGCCGTCCCACGAGGTCCCCGACCGCCCGAGCGGCCGCCTCCTGCTGCCCGACGGTCACCCGGGGCCCGTTCGCCGTCCACACCACGACGGCGGGTACGGACTGCGCTTCCTCGAAGGCCCCGCGGGCTTCGAGGACCCGCGTCGACTCGGCGCTGCGCGGCAGGAACGCCGCCTGGTCGTTCGTGGCGACCTCGCGGAGCTTGCCCGCGTACGGTCCCAGCGTTCCACCGATGCCGAGCCATACAACCAGCAGGGCGAGCGGAACGATCCAGCGGGCCCGGCGCGATGCCTTTGCGCGCGGTGTCTTTCTCAACGAGAGTCCTTGGCCGTGATGGGTGGAGGTCGGGCGAACAGCGTCCGTGCCCGGGGGGTCCGCGGCGGCGGCCCCTCATCCCCACTTCCGGCCGAGGGTCCGATCGGGTTGCAGTTCCCGGCCGCCGATCCGCAGTCGCACGCCGTCGGCGGGGTCCGCAAGCGGTCGACGCAGCCGCCGTGCGGGTGAATGCACCGGGTACAGACCCCCGCGTGCCCTTGGATGGGCCCGTACGCGGACGGACCGACCACCAGCTCCCGGAGACCGGCATGAGGAAGATCAAGGCGCAGTTGTTCATTTCGCTCGACGGTGTCGTCGAGGCGCCCGACCGCTGGCACTTCCCCTACTTCAACGACGAGATGGGCGCCGCCGTGGATGCCACCCTGGGCCGGGCCGACACCCTGCTGCTCGGGCGCAGGACGTACGACAGCTTCGCGGGCGCCTGGCCGCAGCGGGAGGTGGAGGGCGGGGAGGACGCGCCGTTCGCCAAGGTGCTGGGTGACGCGCGCAAGATCGTGGTGTCGAACAGCCGGCTCGACTTCACCTGGCGCAACTGCGAACAGCTCGGCGGCGCCCTCGCCCCCGCCGTCGCCGCCCTGAAGGAGCAGCCGGGGACGGACACGCCGGTATGGATCAGCGGCTCGGTCTCCGTCGTGCGCCAGCTGATCGCCGCCGGGCTGCTGGACGAACTGAACCTCCTGCTGCACCCGATCGCCGTGCGCGGCGGCATGCGCCTGTTCGACCGGGAGCCCACAGCGGTGCCGCTGGAGCTGGTGTCCGCCGAGACCTTCCGCACCGGTGTGCTGAACCTCTTCTACGCCGTGGCCCCCGCACCCGGCGGGGCGACGTACGAGGACGCCAAGACCCACCTGCCCCAGCACTGAGCCATGGCATCCGGGCGGAGGTGGGGAGACGGCCGCGCCTTCCTGGTGGCGGCGCTGGCGGGGGGTCTGGTCGGGCTGGTCGGCGGCGCGTTCCGGTGGTGCCTGGAACACGCCGACCTGCTGCGCACCTCGGTCGTGGAGGAGGCCGCCGCACTGGGCGGGGCCGGCCGGTTGATCCCCGTCGCCCTCACCGCGGCGGGCGCGGCGGCGGCCTGTGCGATCGCCCTGCGGGTACCGCACGCCGCGGGCAGCGGCATCCAGCACGTGGAGGCCGTGTGGCGGGGGGAGTCCCAGGGCCACCCGGCCCGGCTGCTACCCGCGAAGTTCGCGGGCGGAGTCGTCGGGATCGGCTCGGGCCTGGTCCTGGGACGGGAGGGACCGATCGTCCACATGGGTGCCGCCATCGGAGCCGTGGCGGGCCGCCGCGGCCGGCTGGCCGCCGGCGACGCCCGCATGCTCCACACCGCGCTGGGCGGGGCCGGTCTTGCGGTGGCCTTCACCGCCCCGCTGGGCGGGCTGCTGTTCGTCTGCGAAGAGGTGACCGGCACGGTGCGGCCCCGCCTGGTGCTGCTGACGATCGTCGGCACCGTCACCGCGGTGTCCGTCTCCCAGCTGATCGTGGGCGACGGGCTGGTCCTTCCCATGCCGGCCGTTCCCGCCCCGCCGCTGTGGATGCTCCCGGTCTTCCTCCTGTGTGGGGTGACGGCCGGGGCACTGGGCGCCGGGTACAGCGCCCTGGTCGTGGGGACTCTGGAGGTGTGCGACCGGCTCACCCAGGTGCCCCTCGTGGTCCGGGCCGCCGTGATCGGGGCCCTGGTCGGCGCCCTGATGGCCTTCGACCCGCTCCTCACGGGCGGCGGCGACCAGCTGAGCGAGCGCCTGCTGGCGGGCGGGAGCCTGACCGGCGCGGCGCTGGTGGTCTGCCTCGTCGTGCGCTTCGTGGCCGGCCCGCTCAGCTACGCTGCCGCGACTCCCGGCGGGCTGTTCGCACCGCTGCTGGCCCTGGGAGCCCTGTGGGGGACGCTCACCCACGCGGCCGCCTTCCCCCTGCTGCCGGCCGGCACGGCGGGTCCCGCCGCGTTCGCGGCCGTGGGGATGGCCGCCGTCTTCACCGCCGTGGTGCGGGCACCGCTCACCGGCGTCGCCCTGGTGACGGAGATGACCGGCACCGGCGCGCTTCTGCTGCCGCTGCTGACGGCCTGCTTCGCCGCGGCGGTGACGGCGGACCGGCTGGGGAGCGCACCCCTCTACGACACTCTTCGCCGCCGCATGCTGGGACGGGCCTGACGGGTGCGGGGGCCGGCTGGAGAGGGGCCCGCCGGACCCGTGCCGCGAGGCGGCCGCTACCGTCGTGCTCCGAGGAGGGAGCCACATGCCCCGTACGTTCAGCGTCCACGACACCGTCTTCGTCGCCGCCGACCCGTCGACGGTCTACCAGCACGTCGCCGACCCCGCCCTGATGGGGCGTTGGAGCCCGGAGAACCTCGGCGGGACCCCGGTCGACGGGCCGGGCACCCGGACCCGGGTCGGCATGGCCTTCGACGGCCGCAACAAACGCGGCCCGCTGCGCTGGACGACCCGCTGCACGGTGACGGCCGCCGACCCGGACCGGCTGTTCCGGTTCAGGGTCCACGCCATAGGCTTCCGCCGCCCGTGGCTGCCCGGCCCGATCGCCACCTGGGAGTACCGCTTCGCCGCCGTGCCCGGGGGCACCGAGGTGACCGAGACGTGGACCGACGACCGCCGGAGCTGGCCCGATGCGGTGGCCAACACGTTCGACCGGATCGCGACGAGGGGACACACCTTCGCCGAGTTCCAGCGGAAGAACATCCGGACGACCCTGCGCAACCTGAAGTCACAGCTGGAGGCCCGCTCCACCGCTGCCTGACACCTCGGCAGCGGCGGTCGGACCGATCCGATCCTCAGCTTCTCTTGGGGGCGTGATCGATGCGGGGGTCTTCAGGGGCGCCCCGCGCAGCGGAGGCGGCGGCGTGGTGCGCGGCGGCGGACTGCGTCAGGGGATCGTCCTCGCCCAGGACAGAGGTGCTGAGGATGAGGACCTTCCGGTAGAGCCGGAGGGCCTTGCCCAGGTGTCCAAGCGCGTGGTGGGCGAGGGCCAGGTTGTGGGCGGTCGTGAGGAAGTCGATGTGCCCGGGGCCGAGGAGACGTTTCTGCGCGCGGAAGGCGGCTTTCAGCAGGGGGAGGGCGCGCTCGGGGTCTCCCGCCTCCAGGCGGGCGAGCGCGAGGTGGGAAGCGGACTTGAGGGTCTGGGCGTCGTGCTCGCCGAGCGTGCGGCTGTGGGAGGCATGGATCCGTTCGCACAGCAGGGCGACCTGGGCCGCGTTCCCCGCCTCCCGGTGGGCCGATGCCAGTCCGTGGAGGGAGTCGACCGTGCGGGGATGGTCCTGGCCCAGCGTGCGGATGTTCGTGGCGACGGCCTGCTCCAGGAGGGGTATCGCCCGGCCGGGGTTTCCCGCCTCCAAGTGCGCGGCCGCCAGGTTGTGGCGGGTGGCGGCAAGGTGCGGGTGGTCCTCGCCCAGCGCGCGCACGCTCTCGGCGAGGGTGTGTTCGAGCAGGGCGATCGCCTTGTTTTCTGCCCCTTGCCCCCCTTGGAGGAGAGCGAGGTTGTTCCGGGCGTTGAGGGTGTCGGGGTGGTTCGGGCCGAGTACACGCAGCCTGTCGTCGAGGACCTGGGTGCAGAGCAGGATCGCCCGGTCGAGGTCTCCCGCCGCCCGGTGTGCCCCGGCCAGACTCTCGCGGGCGGTGAAGGTGTCGGGGTGGTCCTCTCCCAGGACCCTCAGCCGGTCCTCCAGGACGCGCGCGCTGAGCGGGATCGACCGCTCGGTGTCCCCGGCCTCGGTGTAGGCGTCGGCGAGGAGGCCCTGGGCGGCAAGCGTGTGCGGATCGTCCTCGCCGAGGACGCGCATCCGGTCTTCGACCACCTGCTCGTATTCCTCGATCGCCCGGCCTGGGTTTCCGGACGCCAGGTGGGCGGAGGCGAGGTTGGAACGGGTGGCGAGGGTGTGCGGATGGTCCTCGCCCAGGGCCCGCTCCTGGCGTCGGCGGAGCCGTTCGTACAACGGGACGGCTCTGGCCGGGTCTCCTGCCGCCTGGGCGGCCTGGGTGAGGATGATGCGGGCGGCCTGGGTGTCGGGGTGGTCCTCCCCGAGCACCCGGGCGCTGATGGCGGCGTTCCGCGTCTGTAGTTCCAGCGCCCGGTCGAAGTGCCCGGCCGCCAGGTAGGCGGTTGCCAGATGGGAACGGACCATGATGGTGGCGTAGTGCGCTTCACCTCCCAGGCGGAGACTGTCGGCGAGGGCCTGCTCGATCATGGCCGTCGCCCGGTCCACCTCCCCGGCCTCCAGGCGGACCACCGCGAGATTGACCTGGGCTCCGATGCTGAGCGGATGATCCCTGCCCCTGTGCCGCACGGTCGCCGCGACGGCCCGCTCGGACAGGGCGACGGCCCCGGCCAGGTCACCGATCGCGAGCCGGGTGGCGGCGAGGTTGTTGACGATGTCGGAGGTGTCCGGATGGTCCGGGCCCTGGCTGCGCTCCCGATACGCGAGGGCTCGTTCGAGGTGCGGGACCGCCCGGCCCGCCAGCCCCTGGCCGTGGAGGTAGCCCCCCGCCTGGTTGAGCAGTGCCGCCATCTGCGGTGAGTCATCGGCGGTCGGCGTGTTGCTCGCCAGGGCATCGATGTGCGGGATCAGGCTGCGCCACTGTGGCCACAAGGCCGGGTCCCGCCAGGACAGGGGGATGACGTCCTCGTGCAGGGCGAGGGTCGCGTGGATGCGGGCCATCTCGATGAGCACCGGGTCGCGGTGGGGGTCGGCGGGATCGGGTGTGCGGGTCAGCCCCTGCACGAGACGGTGCATGCCGAGGGTGCGGGTGGCCGGGGCGACATCGATCATGCTGTACGCGTTCAGGAGGCCGACGGCGTCGGCGACCTGGCGAGGCGTGGGCATCGACTCGAAGGGATGGTCGGGAATGCGGTCAAGGAGGCCGACGGGGATGCGATCGGGGCCGTACCAGGCCAGGGCGCGCAGGACGCGGGCCGCGTACGGCTGGAGTTCGCTGATCCGGTCCAGCGTCACGCGCCAGACGCGGGCGACGGTGCGCTCGGCGGAGGTGCGGCCCTCGCCTCCCTGTTGATAGGTCCCGGCCGGGTCCTCGCGCAGGAGGCCGACGTAGTTGCTTGGGGTGAGGAGTGGGTTCTGCGCCAGGTAAGCGGCCGCCTGGACCACCGCGAGGGGCAGATGGCCGAGTTCGGCGCACAGCTCGGCGGCGCCGTCCAGGTCCCGGGGCCCGGCTGCGGTGGTGGCGCGAGTGAGCAGGGTCAGGGACTCGGCCGGGTCCAGGACGTCGAGTCGGATGACGGTGGTGGCGGTGGTCCACACCGTGGCGAGCCGGCTGGTGATCAGGAAGCGGCCGCCGGGGGCACGCGCGAGCAGTGCGGCGATGTCAGCCGGGTCGGTGACGTTGTCCAGGACCAGCAGCCAGCCAGTGTGTCCCGCAAGCCATTGGAGGGCGTACTCGGCCAGGGCTGCCGTGGTGAGCACCTTGGCCAGGGCCGGCTGCAGTGCTACGGCCAGGGCGGCGAGCCCCTGCTCGACGCCGGCGGGACTGTCGGCGGTGATCCACCGGACCGGCCTCAGCTTGTGGGAGTGGGCCCGGGTGGCCACCCAGTGGGCGGCCAGGGCGCTCTTTCCGACTCCGCCGAGTCCGTGCACCGCCTGCAGGCGCACCTGTCCTGACCCTTTCATCGCCGCGTCCAGGGACTGCAGTTCGGATTCCCTGCCCACGAAGTGACCGGGCAGGTAGGGCAGATCGTCCATGCCCCGCGGGGCCTTCACCTTGGCCGCCGCCCGCAACACCTCGGGAGGCAGCAGCACGCTGGAATGGTCGTTGTAGATACCCGAGACCGCGATGCCGCCGTTGTCGGCGACAGCGTTCCCGGACCCTGTCACCTGTTGGGCGGGGGGCGACGAGGGGATGTCCCCCGTCACGCGCACCCCTTCGACGGCGGTGCCCCGGGCCAGGCTGCGCCCGCCCCCGTCACGTCGCCTGCCCCAGTGCCATTTCGCCATGGCCGCTCCCGATCCCTCGCCTCGTCGCTCCCCGGCCTTCGGACGGTGTCCGGTGCCTAGGCGCCTCGTGGATCATGGCGGGAATCAGTGATGCCGCTGACGGCGCGGGAGCCCGGGCCGGTGGCCTGCGCGTCCCCGGTGTTCACCGCGCGCGCCGGCCGCCCGCCCACTCCGCCGGTGCGCTCGACACCGGTCACGGCGTGGCCCCCGTCCGTGGCCGTGGCCTTTCCGGTGGACACGGCCAGGTCGCCCTCGAGGAGGGCGCCACAGCGAAGCAGCGCCCGCAGCTCGTCGGCCAGGCGCTGCTGATCCTGCGGGTCCGCGTTCTCCAGCAGGGACTCAAAGCGCCCCTGCCACATGCCGCTCTGCCGGTCACGCTCCCGCTCCGGGTCCGCGGACGCGCCGGCTTCCAGCGCCCGGGAGGTCCGGTCCAGCCGTTCCAGCTCGGCCTGCTCCCGCTGCTCGTCGCCGCGCCCGAAGAGCCCCGCCACCCGGCGCCGTACTCCGTCCCAGGCGTCCGTCCCGGCAGCCTGTACGACCGCGCCGCCACCCGCGGCGGCCAACGCTGTCAACGTCTCGACCAGCACCGTTCTCCCCCTTGTGTGACGGGCCGGCCCCCGGGGGCCGACCGCGCGAAAAGACAGCGCAACCACCCTAGAGATCCCATGGATCTTCTGGGGGAGAACGCCGGAATCCGGCGGGAACGGCGTCCGACCCGGCCGCCAGGAGCTCCGGGCCTGCCTGGAGACCGAAGGATGGGGGCCTGCGTGATGTCGTGAGCAGGTGCTGGGTTCTGCCCTCTTCGTGGGGTGGAACCCCGGTGGAGGATGGTCGTGACGCGTAGGTTCCGGTCCAGTGCCCAGTGGCGCGAGACGTCCGTAGAGGGCGGCCCATGGGCCGCCCTCTACGGGCCACGCGCCTGTCGCTCCCACGGTGTGGCCGCTACCGAGCAGCGGTCCGCCAGGGCACGGGTCGGGACCCGTTCAGCCGGACAGCTCGGCCCGCCACTCGCGGGGCCACTGTCCCGGCGGCGGGGGAGCGCCTTCGATGCCGAGGTCGCGCCGCGCACTCTCGTAGAAGGCGTCACGCGCCGCGCTCGCCATCCGGTGCGCCCTGGTCCACATCTCGCCGTCGACCGAGTCCTCCCGGATCAGCAGCTGTATGGTCCAGATCGTCTCGTGCCAGCGCCGTGCCGCCGCAACCGTCGCCGCGTCACCCACGAGGAGGACGGCCTCCCACTCCGTCGCACGGTGCGACTCGGCGTCCGCGAGCAGCGGCAGACCGTCGGCCGGTGCCAACGGGTCGACCACGTCGGAGTATCCGAGAGAGGCGCCGATGCGCTGGGTGAGGCGGAGCTGTGCCTTCAAGGCGTTGGCGTAGCGGCCGTACGTCTCGAAGCGCTTCTCGTCCCACCGCTCCTCCCGCTGCCGTCTCCACCGGCGGCGCTCGGTCAGCGTCTGGACGGCGTAGGAGCCGAACGAGCCGACCACGACCCCGATGAGTGCGGGCAGTTGATCGAGCAGTGCCACAGTCCCTCCCCGAACCGTCCACCTGGCGTGCCGCGTTGAACGGGCCGCGACGGTCAGCTCCCTACCCACCGGCGGTACGTGGCACCGCTGACGGGTGCCGGTGCTTTCCGGTCTCGACGGTGCCCCTTCCGGCCCGGCCGTGCGCCCGCCGGGGAACCCCACGGCCGGTACGGCACGTGGGTGCCCGTGCGGCGCACCCGCCGCGGCGGGAGACTGGTCCTGCACGGTCGGGGGAAGCGGCCGCGGCCCCGCCCCGCCCGGCCCGAACGGACCGAGGGAGGATCCATGACCGCGCTCGGAGACCTGATCGGGATCGACGACAGGACCGTACTGGTCCTCGGCCGGGAGCTCGATCTCGCACACGGTCGGCCGGACGTCGCCAACGCCCTCGTGCACCGGGCCGGTGACACCCTGGTGCTGGTGGACACGGGCGTCACGACGGCGTTCCGCGCCGCGCTGCGCGCGGCGGCCGACCGGGTCGGACCCTGGTCCCGGGCGGTCGTGCTGACCACGCACGGCCACCCCGACCACATCGGCAACAACGACCTGGCCGACGAACTGGGCGTGCCCGTCCAGCACTGCGTCCCCGCCCGCGACCTGGACCAGATGCGGGACCCGGAGTCCTACTGGCTGCGGTCCTTCGAGCGCATCGCCTGGGCGGTGCCGCTGCCGCCGGCCCGACTGGCCGCCGAGGTGGTGGCGCTCTTCGCGCCGCTGCGGCCCTTCGCCGCGGTGACCCGGACCTACGAGGAGCGGCCGCCGGAGCTGATCCGCATCGGCTCACGGCGCTTCACCGGCTGGACCTTCGCCGACGGGTCCGTCCGCGTCCTGCGCAGCCAGGGCCACTGCGCCGGGCACGTGATCGTGCACCTGCGGGACTGCGGGGTCCTCCACCTGTCCGATGAGGGGAACGGCGCCTGCGGTGCGATGTACGACGCCGACCAGCTCAAGATCCAGAGTGTGCTCGGCGCCGTCGCCGGCCTCTTCGAGGAAGGGGAGGCCACGATCCTCACCGACGGCCACAGCTTCGCCCTGCGCCGCGGAGCCGAGGCGGTGTCCCACCTCGACGGACTGCTGGAGCAGGCCATGGCCCTCCAGGGCGCGGCACTCGGCCTCACCGGCGGGGACGGGCCGGTCCGCCCGAGCACGTTCACCACCCGCTACGCGCGGGCCATCGCCGAGCGCCGGGTGGGCGGCGCCAACCCCAACCCGGTGTTCACCGCCATGATGGCGCTCAACGCGCTCGGCGAGCTCGGCCTGCGCCCGGATTCCGGCGCCAACGCCGGCGCCGACGCGCCCTGGTCCCGCCCGTACCGCCCGATCCCGCCCCGCCCCGGTGACCGCGGCGCGTAGGGACGGCCTCAGTAGGCGCGTCCCACGTGCGCCAGGGCCTGCTTCAGCAGCACCGCGTGGCCCCCCGGCATCTCGCCCTGCACGGCGGCCGAGCACGCCTCCTCCGGGCTGAACCACACCAGGTCCAGGGCGTCCTGCCGCGGACGGCAGTCACCCGTGACCGGTACGACGTAGGCGAGGGAGACCGCGTGCTGGCGGGGGTCGTGGAAGGGAGTGATCCCGGCCGTCGGGAAGTACTCGGCCACCGTGAACGGCTGGAGCGAGGCCGGCACCTGAGGAAGGGCCACCGGCCCCAGATCCTTCTCCAGGTGGCGCAGCAGCGCGTCGCGGACCCGTTCGTGGTGCATGACGCGGCCGGACACCAGCGTCCGGCTGATGGTCCCGTCCGGGCCGATCCGCAGGAGCAGCCCGACGCTGGTGACTTCGCCGGTGTCGTCCACGCGCACGGGAACGGCCTCGACGTACAGGATCGGCATCTGGGCCCTGGCCGCGTCCAGCTCGTCACGGGTCAGCCAGCCTGGCGTAGTTTCGGTCATGTCAGCCATTTCTTGATCATACTTTCCGGAGTGGTCCTTGGCCCAGATCACGCGTGCATCGGAAATCGACGGGCCATCAGCATGCCCTTGACGGCGAAAAGTCGACGCACCGACGCCACGCCCGTCACGACTGGTTACCGCTCGTCCGCATGACCGAAAAGCTGCATTCGTGGAGACTCGGACGCATATCCTCCTTGCCCATGGCAGGGGCGTCGTATTCCTGGAGGCACGATGAGTGAGCGGCCGGTCCTTCTTCCCTATGCCGACCCGGCTTTCCTCGCGGACCCCTTCCCGCTGTACCGGGAACTTCGCGAGGAAGGCCCCGTACGCCGCGTCGTCGCCGCGGGCGGGCTGGAGGCCTGGCTCGTCACCCGCTACGAGGACGGACTTGCCGCGCTTTCGGACCCCCGTCTCAGCAGCGACGTACGCGACGCCTCGGACCCCCGGCTCCTGGCCCAGCTGCCCGCGACCGATCGGGAGTCGATGCTGAGCAACATGCTCCGCAGCGACCCGCCCGACCACACCCGCCTGCGCCGCCTGGTCTCGACGGCGTTCACCGCCCGCCGAGTCGCGCAGATGCGGCCCCGGATCCAGGACATCACCGACCGCCTCCTGGACGGGATCGCCCCGGCCGGCCGCGCCGACCTCGTCGCGGACTTTGCGCTGCCGCTGCCCGTCGCCGTCATCGGCGAACTGCTCGGCGTACCGGCGGACGACCGGCACGACTTCCAGCACTGGACCGACCGCATGATCATGCGCGGCGGGGAGCCGCCGGACCCCGCCGCGGTGGACGAGGCCTGGCGGCACATGCGCGCCTACGTGACCGACCTCATCCGGGACAAACGCGCCCGCCCGCGAGGCGATCTGCTCAGTGCCCTGATCGCCGCCCGGGACGAGGAACGCAGGCTGAGCGAGGACGAGCTCATCGCGATGGTCTTCCTGCTGCTCGCCGCCGGCTACATCACCACGGTCAACCTGATCGGTGGCGGCATCGCCATGCTGCTCGCCCACCCCGACCAGCTCGACCTCCTGCGCGGCGACCCCGGTCTCCTGGGCAGCGCGATCGAGGAGTTCCTGCGCTACGACGGGCCGGTCAGTCCCGGCATCGCCCGCTTCGCCCGCGTGGACGCGGAGATCGCGGGGACGATCGTCCCGCGCGGTGCGACCGTCCTCATCGCCTCGGCCATCGCCGACCGCGACCCGGCCCGGTTCCCCGACCCCGACCGCCTGGACATCACCCGCCAGGACAACGCCCACCTCGCCTTCGGCCACGGCGTCCATTACTGTCTCGGCGCGCCGCTGGCCCGGTTGGAGGGGCAGGTCGCGATCGGCACCGCGCTGCGTCGGCTCCCCGAACTCGCCCTGGCCGTGGAGCCGCAGGAGATCCGCTGGCGCCCGGGTGGTCTGCGCGGTCCCTTGAGCCTCCCGGTGACCTTCCGCCCCGTCACGTAGACGGTCCGGTCGGCGGGGCACGGCATACTGGGGGAGCCCGCCGTCGGCAGCCGTGCCGATGAGCGGGTGGGGCGCGGGAGGGCCCGATGACGAACCTCTTCTTCGAGAGCGGGAACCTGGAGGCCACCGAAGCCTTCCTGTCCGC
This sequence comes from Streptomyces sp. NPDC058880, assembly GCF_042742535.1. Taxonomy (NCBI): domain Bacteria; kingdom Bacillati; phylum Actinomycetota; class Actinomycetes; order Kitasatosporales; family Streptomycetaceae; genus Streptomyces; species Streptomyces sp. NPDC058880. The sequence continues at coordinate 31,008 of NZ_JBHYMC010000012.1, read as the reverse complement.
CGCCTACACCCCCATGCAGATCGGCGGGCGTCCCACGGACACCCGCGTCCGGATCTCCCGCACCGCAGTCGGCGGACTGAGCGTCGACCGGGTGTCCTTCGGCTACACGATGGGCTACGACGCGGGCTGCCTGGGCAAGGTGTGCCTGGTGACGATGCACAGCGGGACCATCGTGGACACCACCGGGGGCCGCGAGGAGGTCTTCGGGCCCGGCGAGACCTTTCTCATCGCCCCCCACGACCGCCCGTACGCGGGGCAGGTCCGCGAAGCCCGGTACACGATCACCATGTTCGATCCCCGCCTGCTGGGGCGGGTCGCCTCCGTTCCGCGTGGCGGGGAGGTACGGATCACCGGGCCCCGGGCCGTCGGCCCCGCCGAGAACCGGCGGCTCGGCGCGGCCGTCGCCTACCTCCGCGACCACGTCCTCGACGACAGCGCCGCATCGGCCGACCCGGACGCGCTGCTGGTCTCGACGGCCGCCCAGCACCTGGCGGCCACGGTGCTGAACACGCTGCCGAACACCGCCCGGGCGGACCGGCCGGGCCCGCGCGACACCCGCGACGCGCACAGCGACACCCTGCGCCGCGCCGTCGCGTTCATCGAGGCCAACGCTCACCGCGACATCACGCTCGCCGACATCGCCGCCTCGATCCCTGTCACTCCGCGCGCGGTGCAGTACGCCTTCACCCGCCACGCCGGTACGACGCCGCTCGGTCATCTCCGCCGGGTCCGGCTGGCCCGTGCCCATGCCGAGCTCCGGTCCGCCGACCCGTCGGGCTCCGCTACCGTTGCGGGCATTTCCGGACGCTGGGGCTTCGCCCACCAGGGCCGCTTCGCCGCTGCCTACCGCCAGGAGTACGGTGTCGCGCCCTCGGTCACGCTCAGGTCCGGCTGAGCGGGCGGAGTCGAGGCCGCGGTCACGGTACCGGCCCCGCGCCGGGCGCGTCGGAGACGGAGACGTCGAACACCTCGTCGGCGCCCGTGACGCGCAGCAGGCGGTGGAACTGCGGGGCGGGGTCGGCGAGCGTCAGCGTTCGCCCGTGAGACTCGCACAGTGAGCGCGCGTGGAGCAGGGCGTTGAGGCCGGTGGAGTCGCAGAAGTCGAGGCGCGAGAGGTCGACGACCACCCGCGTCGGAGCACCGACGGCGGTGCAGGCTTCCCGGAGTGCCGCGAGGAAGGGCTCGACGTGGTCGAGGTCCATGTCGCCGGTGAGGGTGATGACGCTGCGGTCGGCCCGGGTGGCGAGCGTGACGCGGTGCGGACCGCGGGCGGCCAGGGGGTTCATCTCGTTCCTGCCTTCGGGTGCACGGGCGGACCTCGGCGGTGACCGCAAGGGCCGACGCTATCCGGGCCGGCTGGCGCGTACAGCCTCGTGGACGAAGCCGTGGAGGTGTTCGTTCTGCGGACAGGCCGTGGCCGCGCCGTGGCGTCCGCCGCACCACGCGGTTCGGTGTGGCGCCGTGCGCCGCGCCTGTCCTACGTACGGGTCGGACGGGTTTCCCGGGTGCGTACCGGCAGGCGCGGCAGCCCCGAGGCCTTCCCGGTCCGCCCGGCAGCCTGCCGCTCGCGGTATCGCCGTGTGCGATCGGGCCGGCTCCCCCGTCGGACCGTTTCTTGGAAGACGCTCCGTCAGGGGAGTAGGCCCGCGGGCAGGTATTCCCCGAGCGTGGCGGACGGCCGGTCGGTGACCTGGCGCACCAAGTCCCACACCGGATCCTCCGCCTCCGGCTGCGACAGGGGCGTGCCGAGGCGGGTGGCGACCTCCTTGCGGAGGGTCGGCAGCAGGGCGTACAGACGGTCGCCGGGGCAGGACGTGGCGTTGAAGTCGCGGTGGCCGTAGATCTCCGACGCAGGCAGGCCGTACTGGCTGCAGACCCGGGCGCACAGGTCCGCCAGCGCCGCGAACTGCGCCGCGGGAGGGGCCTGGGAGGTGTACGTGCCCTCGTTCTCGATGCCGATCGACACCGTGTTCTGTCCGACGCAGTGCGCCGCGCGCACCTGGCGCCTGCCGGTGTTCAGCTCCGCGAGGCTGTGGTGGCGGCCCTCCAACACGAAGGCGCCGCGGCTGATGGTGAAGTGCTGACCGGTGTCGATCCAGCCCTGCGCGTTCATGTGATAGTTCTGGATCGCCTTGGCCAGGGCGTAGGCGCGCTGCTGGGAATAGTCGGTGACGTTCGCCGTCGCCGTGTGGTGGACCACGATCCGCTCGGGGCGGTTGGCGAGGACGACGACGGGTTCGGAAGCGGCCCGCGCCCCCCAGGTGGTGCAGGCGATGACGTTCGGGCCGGCGGCCGAGTATGCGGGCCCGGCCGCGGCCACGGGCAGTGCCGCCGCGCCGGCCAGGGCGAAGGCGCCCGTGAGGAGTGACCGGCGGGTGTAGCCGGCCGCGGCGGCGGCCGGGGCTGCTGCCCGGTGGGGCGAGGGGAGGGTCATACGGTGCCCGTTTCCGTAGGAGGCTGCCCATTCAAGGGAGCCCGGCCGCACGTGCCGCGCAGACACACCGGACAGCCACCGGACTCTCCCCGACCGGCCGCCGCGCCGCCCCGCCCCGGCGTCCGGGCGCGGGCATCGTCAGGCCGCCTCGCGATGCGTCCGGGCCTGCCCGCGCGCGGTCCGCCGCAGCTCGACGCCGCCGTCCCGCCAGCCGGCCGGAGCGGGCCAGTGCGGATGGGCGCACAGCCGGCCGGACAACGCGATCAGCCGCCGCCGCAGCAGGGTGGTCCCGCCGCCGGCGGCCACCTGCGCGAGCTCGGCATACGTACGCAGCCACGCCTCCTGGAGCGCGACGAGATCATCGGGGAATCGGGGCGTAGGTCTCACCCCTCTATTGCAACACATGTTCGATTTAATGGGCGAGTGCCATGCGGGCCGTCCCCTCCGTCACGCTCCCCGGTGCCACCGAACTTTGACCGCTTGCCATCCCATCGCGACGGACGCGAGTTTGTATCATCCGAGATTGATCGCGCTGGTCGGATGCTGCGTGCACAGCCGGCCTCGCGCCACCGCTCACGACAGGTCGTCGCGGCCCAGCCACGCCGGCTTGACCGGTACGCCGTCCGCGTACCGCTCGACCTGCCCGACCGACTCGCCAGGTGACGTGACGGGCTCCCTCGACACCTCCACGGGTTCCGGGACAGCGGGCGCGGCAGAGTCCTCCAGCACCTCCGCCACCGTGAACCGCGTGACGAACGACTGCCACGCCCCGTCAACGACGAGGAGGAATCCGTCGCTCTCTCGAAGGAGCCGACGACGCCTGGGGCTTCTGGGGTGCTCGGGAGTGTGGCTCCGCGCCCGCCGTTCCAGCTCTGTGAGCGCCTCCGCTCGGGATCCGGAGATGTGCGCCACCACGTGCGCCTCTGTGTGCTTGCGCTCGCCGACACCCACGGTCGTCTCGATGACCAGTCCCCATATCGTCATACTCCCCACCCCTTCGCGCTTGTGTGTGACTCTCCACGGTAGGAGGTGGGCTGGCCCGGCAGGGCCCCCGGGCTGAGAGGCACCTCGGCTTCTCCTGATGATGTCGGCAGGGGCGACGGCGGACAGCTGATCTTGATGTCAATTGTTCCTCTTTTGCGCCAACCGAAATCCCCCTGCCCGTGCAGTGTCGGGTCGATGCCGGCGAAGTGCACGTACGCGGCCTCGGGCGCCGTCTGTGACAGGAATCCGACCGGGAACGCGGCGATCTCGCCGCTGTCGTGTTCGACCAGGAGGCTGGTCGTGGTGAAGTGCTGGAAGTGCAGCCGGGGCAGCAGTAGGGCGCGTTCCGCCGATCCCGCCCCGCCTTTGAGGCCGCCCCACCACGCGTCCAGCACCGCGAGCACCCGCGGATGGTCGTCCTCGACCGCGGTCGGCCGGGAGTGTGACCATCCCGTGGGCCCCCGCTGTCGGCGCTTCTATCTCCGACCCGCGTTGTTTCTAGAATGGCCGGGTGAAGGACATCGATGTGATCGCGGTGCTGCAGGACCCGGTGCGCCGTCGACTGTACGAGTACGTGGCGGCCCAGGGGCACGAAGTGAGTCGCAACGAGGCGGCCGAGGCGACCGGTGTGGCGCGCACGCTCGCCGCGCACCACCTGGACCGGCTGGCCGAGGCGGGCCTGCTGGAGAGCGGGAGCCGCCGCCTGACGGGGCGCTCGGGGCCGGGGGCGGGGCGGCCGGCCAAGGTGTACACACGGGCGCGGGTCGAGCGGTCGGTCTCGCTGCCCGCCCGCGACTATCGCACCGCCGTCGAACTGCTGGCCGAGGCGGCCGAGCAGGCCGGGCTGGACGCGGGGCTCTGCGCTGCCGCGCGCCGCCGGGGCGAGTTGCTGCGCGGGGCGGCGGCGCCCTGCGGGGGCATCGAGGACGCGATGGAACTGCTGGCCGCCCGCGGCTATGAACCGCACCTGGAGGAGGGTGAGGAGGGTGCGGGGGAGGCGGGCCGAGGTGGCGTCGTCCGCATGCGCAACTGCCCGTTCCATGCGGTCGCCGAGCGCTTCCCGCCCCTGGTCTGCGGCATGAACCTCGCGCTGTTGGAAGGGCTGTTCGGCGTCGACGGGCCGGTTCGTGCCCGTATGGACGCCAAGCCGGGGGAGTGCTGCGTGGTGGTCGAAGCTTCTAAAAACAATGAGCATTGACATAGAAAAGGGGGCCGTGCTGGGATGAGGCCATGACCGAACCCGCGCACGCCGCCCACCTCGCCCAGTTCAACGTCGCCACACTCCTGCACCCCCTCGACGACCCGCGCATCGCGCCGTTCGTCGAGCTGCTCGATCCGGTCAACTCCGCCGCCGACGGAGCCCCCGGCTTCGTGTGGCGGCTCGTCGAGGAGGGGGAGGTTGACGCCACCGGTCTGCGTCCGGCGGGGGAGGGCGTCATCGTCAACCTGTCCGTTTGGGAGAGCAGGGAGGCCCTGTGGGACTTCGCCTACCGCAGCGGACACCTGGAGGCGATGCGGCGCCGCCGTGAGTGGTTCGACCGGCACGTCGAGGCGCACCTGGTGCTCTGGTGGATCCCCGCCGGCCGACTGCCCACCGTCGACGAGGCGCTGGAGCGGCTGGACGACCTCCGGGCGCACGGGCCCTCGCCGCGCGCCTTCACCTTCGCCTCCGCCTACACCGAGGCCGAAGCGGCCGAGGCGGACCGGGCGGCCGGGTCGGCCGGGCAACACCGGGCCCCGGTGTCCTCCGCACGGCCCTGAGAACCCTCCCGGGTCGCCCCCCGGCGCGCGGGGAACCACGATGGGAGGGTGATGACGATCCTGGTGGTCGGCGTGCCCGAGGGCGAGCAACTGGAGCTGCTGCGCTCGGGCATCCAGCGCAGCCCGCACTTCCGGGTCGTGTCGCACGCACACGATCCCGCCGTCGCCCTCGCGCACGCCCGCGTCCTACTGCCCGACATCACCGTCCTGTCCCTGCCGGCCGGGCTCGACAGCATCGATTCGGATCCGGCCGTCCTGCGCGTGTTCCGCGGGGTGCGGGATCTGGACCCGCCGAGCGGAGTGGTGCTGCGCACGGCCGCCGACCGGGTGCCCCGCGCGGTGTCCGGACTCACGGCCGAGGGGGCGGTCTACATCGTGCGCGAGGGGGACTTCGACGCCCTGATGCGGGCGCTGCGCACCATCGGGCTGCGGCGGGCCAGTTGCGACCCCGACGGTATGCCCTGACGGCGGGCCGACCGTCCTCCCGCCGGCCGGGCGCCGCCCGGGTGCCCCGCGTAGGGGAAGCCGAGCCCGATGCCGACCGCAGGACGCCGTACCGATGGGCTGGACGATCATTCTCTGCGTACGGTCCCTACGGGGCCTCGGTAGGGGCCGACACCCGCTGACATCCCATCGCACCTCGTGTCCGGCAGCGAGCGAGTCAACGGACAGGCCCCGCGCCGGTGCCGCTCGAAGGCCTGGTGGCGGCCGCGCTGAGGCAGCCGCGGCCGACCGCCCGCCCCGGTCCACCCGGCCGTCCGCGCCCCGGCGGACGGCCGGAGCCCGGACGGCAGGTCCCCGCTCCGGGCTCCAGGCCCCGAGCCGTGGGCTGCTGTCCCGGCGCGCGCGGCTCGCGTGACGCCGGGCGGACGCGTCAGGAGGTGATCAGCGCCTCCAGAGCCGGGACCGTCGCGGCCGGCGTCGGCAGAGCGGCGTTCTCCGCGCGCAGGCGGTCGGCGGCCTCCCGCAGGGCCGGGTCGGAGAGGAGTCGGGTGAGGAGAGCGGTGTCGACGTCGTCGGAGGCGGAGCGTAGGGCGGCCCCGGTCGCGGTGAGGGCGTCGGCGTTGGTGAAGTGGTCGGCGCCCTGGGGGAGCAGCAGCTGGGGCAGGCCGGCCTGGAGGGCGGTGAGCAGGGTGCCGGACCCGCCGTGGTGGATCAGGGCGTCGGACGTGGTCAGCAGTTCGGCGAGCGGGACCCAGGGCAGTGGGCGGACGTTGTCCGGGAGGGTGCCGAGCGGTGCGAGGTCGGCATCGCCCACGGCGAGCAGGAACTCCGCGTCCACCGACGCGGCGGCCTCGACCAGGCGGACGATGGCCCGGACCCCGTCCAGCTCGCTGAGCACCGTGCCCAGGGTGACGGCCACGCGCGGGCGGGGACCGCGGCGGAGCAGCCCGGCGGGGACGAAGCCGCCGCCGTTGTACGGGACGTAGCGCATGCGCAGACCGCCGGGGTCGCCTCCCAGGGAGGCGGGGACGATGTTCAGTGCGGTGGACCGGGCGGGGCCCTCCACCCCGTACGCCTCGTACGTCTCGGTGAAGTGGGCGGCGAGCCGGCCGACCATGTCGTGGCCGGAGGTGACACCGAAGTTCTGGATCACCGAAGGGATCTTGAGCTTGGCCGCGACCAGCGGTGCCGAGGCTTGGAAGGAGTCGTAGACGAGCAGGTCGGCGCCCCAGCCCTCGGCGACCTCCAGGAGGCCGTCCACGGTCGGACGGGAGAGGAACGCGAAGCCGCGGGCCGCACGGTCGAGGATCTGGTCGGAGGTCAGGTCGGTGGTGACGTAACGGACTTCCTCCCCCATGGCCTGCTCGAAAACGTCCTGAAGGGTGCGGCCGTCGCCTATCTCGACCACCGGAAAACCTGTCTGGCGCAGCTGCTGAAGCGGCTGCGAGCCGGCGAACAGTACGTCGTGTCCGGCGCCGCGTAAGGCCTGTGCGGTCGGGACCATGGGAAAGAGGTGTCCGGCCGAGGCCGGGCCGGTGAAGAGGATGCGCACGATTTCTCCTTGACCATGTGAGCCGGTCGGGGACGGGCGGTGCGGGCCCGCCCCCGGTTCCATCCGGATGAACTGACGGCAACAGAGGGGGTATTCCCCCAGCAGGATCGAAAACCGGACATTCCGGCCCGGGTTCGGGGCTCCGTCGCCCCGCCCGCCCGGGACTCCCGCGCGCCCTCCCCGCCGAGCGGCTCACGAGGGCTCTCGCGCGGGGAGCGACCGCGCCGACACCCCGCGGGCTCGACCGCCCCGGGGCGGTCCTTTCCGGACGTTCTTACGGTTCGGCGCCCGCTCCGTGACCGTGCTCCGCCGTTCGGGGCATGCGCACCGATGGCTGCGACCGCAGACCGTGTGACGCACCAGCGAACAGGAAGGAACGGCCATGCTGATAACGGTCACCCGCTCCGGAGGCTTCGCCGGGGGCCTGGAGAAGCTCAGCGCGCTCGACACCTCCGGACGTCCTGACGCGGCGGACCTGGAGGAGCTGGCCCAACGGGCCGTCGCTCCCGTGCCCGACGGCTATCGCTACCGGATCACCGTCGACGATGAGGTGCTCGACCTGCAGGACCCCTGCCTGTCGGAGGCTCAGCGGACGCTGATCCGTACGGTCCTCGGCACCGGCGCCTGACCGTCCTGCGAAGGCGCGAAGGCGCGAAGGCGGCGAGGGCGGCGAGGGCGGCGAGGGCCGGGCGCCGCGCCGCGGGCGCCGTTCGATGGTCCGCCTGGTGACGGGGGCGCGGGTGCGGCGGGGCTCGGGCGCCCTGCCGCACCCGGACGGATCGCCCGCCGTGCCGGTGACCGCCCGCCGCCCTACGCTCGGGGCATGCCACGCCGCCCGATGCGCATGTCCGACGCGGCCAAGGCCGCCCTGGCCACCGCCCTGAAGAAGCTGCGGACCGACCTGCAGGCTCCCTCGGGCTTTCCCGCACCCGTGCTCGCGGCGGCCGAAGCGGCTGCCCGGGCGCCCCGGCTCCCCGACAGGGACGCCACCGACCTGCCGCTCTTCACGATCGACCCGCCCGACGCGAAGGACCTCGACCAGGCCATGTACCTGGAGAGGCGGCCCGGCGGCGGCTTCCGCGTCCACTACGCCATCGCCGACGTGGCCGCCTTCGTCACCGCCGGAGATGCCCTGGACGACGAGGCCCGCAGGCGGATCGTCACCCTGTACTTCCCCGACGGCAAGGTGCCGCTGCACCCGCCCGTACTCTCCGAGGGCGCGGCCAGCCTGCTGCCGGACCAGGACGTCCCCGCCCTGCTGTGGCAGCACGACCTCGACGCCCACGGCGAGCTGACCGGGTCGAGCGTGAGCCGTGCCCTGGTGCGCAGCAGAGCCAGACTGGACTACGCGGGCGTGCAGCGGGCCGTCGACTCGGGCACCGCCGAGGAGCCGCTCGCCCTGCTGCGCGAGATCGGCACCTTGCGCGAGGCGGTCGAGGCCGAGCGGGGCGGCATCTCGCTCAGGCTGCCGGACCAGGAGGTGACCTTCGAGGACGGTTCCTTCCGGCTGGGTTACCGGGCCGCGCTGCCCGTGGACGGCTGGAACGAACAGATCTCCCTCATGACCGGGATGGCCGCGGCCCGGATGATGCTCGACGGCGGCCCCGGCATCCTGCGGACGCAGGACCGGGCCCCGACCCACGAAGTCACCCGATTGCACCGCATCGCCCAGGGCCTGGGCATCGGCTGGCCGCACCACGTCTCGTACGCCGAGCTGATCCGCTCCCTCGATCCGCACGACCGGAAACACGCGGCGTTCCTCCACGAGGCGGCCGGCGCCCTGCTCCTGAAATCGGTCTACACGTCCTTCCCCGACCATGACCACGTCCCCGCACAGACGGTCCACGCGGCGATCGCGGCACCGTACACCCACTGCACGGCACCGCTGCGCCGCCTGGTCGACCGGTACGCCGGCGAAATCTGCGTGGCCGCGACGGCGGGCCGCGCGGCGCCCGAGTGGGTGCTGGCGGCCTTGGGCGACCTGCCCAGCCGGATGGAGAAGGCGAAAGGGAACGCCGTCGACCGGCAGTCCGTGGACCTGGTCGAGGCGGCGCTGCTGATGGACCGGGTGGGCGGCACCTTCGACGCCGTGATCATCGATACGGACGCGGAACTCGCACAGCCGAACCCGCGGGAGGGGCAGGCCCAGTTGGCGGAGCCCGCCGTGCTGGGCAGAGTCACCTCGGATGCCGCCGACCTCGAGCTCGGGGCCGGTGTCCGGGTCAGGCTGGAGCGGGCCGATCCCGCCTTCCCCGACAGGAACCGACGGGTCCTCTTCAGCCTGGTGCACGCACGGGGGTGACCGTTCCTCGGGTGCCGGTCCACGCGCCCCCATCTCCGCCTTGGCGCCTCCGTCACGCCCGGCCTCCGCTCGCGAGCAGCCCGGGTTCGAAACGAGTGACCATACTGGCACTGCTTTTGACCTGCGATGTTGCCGAATTCAAGTCAATGTGACGTCGACATGGCTCGATGTGGCGCCATGGATGGGCCGTCATGGCGCCATGGGTGGTGCGCCCGTCTGCTCCGCGGATGTCGGCGCGCTGTCGAGGGCGGGCTGGCGAAGGGGTCGGGTCATGGAGGCGGTGCAGAGTCGGCGGCAGGCGGCGCGTCCCGGCGTCGTCACCGCCTTCGCCCGCTTCGTCCTGTGTGGCGGCGGGGTGGGAGTCGCCTCCAGCTTCGCCGTGGGCGCCCTGGTCGCCCGGCTTCCGTGGGCTCTCGCCAATGCCCTGATCGCCGCGGTTTCCACGCTCCTCGCCACCGAGCTCCATGCCCGCTTCACCTTCGGCGCGGGATGTCGCGCGAGCCGCCGTCAGCACGCGCAATCGGCCGGTTCCGCCGTCGCGGCGTACGTGATGACCTGCATGGCGATGCTGGGTCTGCGGCAGCTGGTGGCGGCTCCCGATCCGCCGCTGGAGCAGGTCGTCTACCTGCCGGCCTCGGCGCTCGCCGGTGTCGCACGGTTCGCGCTGCTCCGCCTCGTCGTCCACGCGCGGGGCCACGCGCAGGCCGCGGGAGCCTCCCGTGGCGCCGGATGCCTGCCCGCCGCCGTGGCCCGGGCTGCGGCGGGCGCGAAGTCCGCGGAGCTCTGCCGGGCCGCCTGACCGTGCGGTGTGGTGGTGGGGGAGGGGCTGTGTGGGGGTCGGCGGTGTGGAGCGAGGTCCCCGGTCGCGCGGGGGGTGGCTGAGCGCGCCATCCAATCGGTCCGCGCGGCAGCGCACTTGTTAAACGGACTGACGGTCCATATGCTTCGAATCATGCGGCCTGCCGGTCCGTTTACTTCGGCTGCCGCGTTCGCGCGAGCCGCCGGGCGTCGCTGCCACCCCGAGCGGAAACGGAAACCTCGAACATGACCAACTCCATGACGGCCGAGGAGCTGTATCGCCACGGCCTGCGCCTGCTGCTGGCGAAGGACATCACAGCCTGGGTCGACCTGTGGCACACCGACGGTGTACTCGAATTCCCCTTCGCCCCCGAAGGCTGGCCGCGGCGCCTTGAGGGCAAGGCCGCGATCGGCGACTACATGCGCCACTACCCCGATCACGTGGACCTGCACGACTTCCCCGAGGTGACGATCCATCAAACCACCGTCGCCGAAACGGTCGTGGCCGAGATGCGCGGCGTCGGCAGGCTGGTGCGGACCGACACCCCCTACGACATGGGCTACATCGCCGTGGTCACGGTCGCGGACGGTCTCATCGCCTCCTACCGCGACTACTGGAACCCCCTCGCCGCGTCCCTGCCCGGCGCCGACTTCACCGGAGCGAACCGATGACGACCGCCCACGCCACCCTGGTCATCGGGGCCACCGGTACTACCGGCCGTCGCGTCACCGCCCGGCTGGCTGCCAAGGGCCGTCGCGTCAAGGCGGCCGGCCGGACCGCCACTGCGCTGCCCGGCGCGGAGGCTGTCCGCTTCGACTGGCACGAACCCGCGACCTGGGCCGGGGCCCTGGGCGGCGTGGATCGGGTGTACCTCGTCCCGCCCACCGGCTCCCCGGACCCGGCCGCGGTCATGCTGCCCTTCCTCCGTCAAGCTCGCGCAGCAGGGGTACTCCGTGCGGTGCTGTTGAGCTCGTCGGCGATTCCTGCGGGCGGTCCGGCGGCCGGCCGGGTCCACGAGCAGCTGCCGGGCCTCTTCGAGGAGTGGGCGGTGCTGCGGCCCTCCTGGTTCATGCAGAACTTCGCCGGCTCCGCCCCTCACGCACGCACCATCCGCGAGGAGGGCGCCATCTTCACGGCCTCGGGCGACGGCCGCGTCGGATTCGTCGACGCCGAGGACATCGCGGCCGTGGCCGTACACGCCCTGACCACAGAACAGGCCCCCGACACCGACCTGATCCTCACCGGACCGCAGGCGCTGAGCTATTCCGATGCCGCCGCGATCATCGCCGAGGTCACCGGCCGCCCCGTCGTGCACCGGCAGTTGACGTTCGAGGAACTGCGCGACCGCTGGGCGGCCGCGATCCCGCTGGAGTTCGCCACCATGCTGGCGGCCATGGACCGCGCCATCGCCGACGGCGCCGAGGACCGCACCTCGGACACCGTCGAGCTCCTGACCGGACGCCCTCCGGGTACCCTTCGCGCCTTCGTCGAACGGGAGGTCCGGGCGGCCGCCGGCCACTGACAGGGACCGGGCACATATCATTCCGGGGGCCGGAGAGGCCGCAGACCGAGGAGGACCCGTGGCCCGACGAGCAGAGCGCACGGAGCGCACGGAGCGCACGGAGCGCGCGGATGCCCAGCGCAACCGGGAAGCGGTCCTGGCGGCGGCGGACACCCTCTTCGCGACCAGCACCAGCCCCCACGGCGTGTCGATGGACGACATCGCCGCAGCCGCCGGTGTGGGCAAGGGCACCCTCTTCCGTCGTTTCGGCGACCGCGCCGGCCTGATCGCCGCGGTGATTACCTCCCGCCTCGAACCCCTTCAGCGCACGGTGCGGGAGGTGCAGGAGGCTGCGGGATCCTCGCCGCGGCAGCGGGTCGCGGACCTGCTCGACGCCTCGCTGAACTTCAAGATCGAGAACCGGAACCTGATGTCGGCGGCGGAAGAGGCCGGAATCAGCAGCCCGTACCGGGCCGAGCACTACGGCTGGTGGCACGCAACCCTGCGGACGGAGCTCGAGCGGGTGCCTGGAGTCCACGCACCGGACTTCACCGCCCACGCCCTGCTGGCCGCCCTTCGCGCCGACCTCGTTGCGCACCTGATCGACGAGGAGGGGATGACCCCGGAAGACGTGCGCTCCTGCCTCGCCGGCCACCTCGCCGACGTCCTCGGACCCGCGTGATCCGGATCCTTCCACTGATCCGTGGGTGAACGGGCGGTCACGACGGACCACCCCCGCCGGAAGGAACGCGGGCGTGACCCCCTCTCCCGTACGCGCGCCCCTCGGCCCCCGCCACGATGCGCCGCTCGATGGACCGTGCCGCTCCGGGGCGCGGGAGGTCTTCGAACGGCGTGTGAACGAAAAGGTCATGGGGTCTTCCGCGGGGCAAGCGGGTGGCCGGAGGGCGCCCTGGGCAAGGTTCTTCCCGCGACACAAGTCAACGGCGGCCGTGGTCAGCACTGCATAGGCTCCCTCCATGCCAAGTTCAGAACTGCAGCGGATCAACGCCTTCGTATCCGCCTTCGCCCGTCGGCAGGCCACGCGCGTCGTCGACCTCCCCGGCGGCTTCGCTGTATATGACGACGCCTTCTTCCATTCCCGCGCGAACAACCAGGTGATCATCGATACGGCCGTCGACCCGGAGGCGCTGCCCACTATCGCGGAGGAAGCACTGGGCCATCTGCCACACCGACTGATCTCCGTCCTTGACAACGAAGCAGGACTGGCGTGTGCAGAGCCGCTGACCCAGGCTGGGTACGCCCACTCCATCTATGCGGTCATGCTGCACGAAGGCCCAGTGCCGGCTGGCGGACCCGCGGATGAGGCAGACCTCGATGTGCTACGTGATCCACTTACCCGGCGATGGCGGGGCCTCCTTCCGGACGTCGACAACGAGGTCATACGCCACCTTGTCGACCGACGCGAAGCTCGCCGGCGCGGGGCGGACATCGTTCGCTTCATCAGTGCCCGCACAGAGGAAGGCGAGGTCGCCTCATGGGCTGACCTCTATGCGGATCCGGTCACTGGCACAGCCCAGATCGAGGACCTGATCACCTCAGAGGACCATCTCAGGCGCGGTTACGCCGACGCCGTCCTGACCGTCGCCCTGCGCATGGCTGCCGATGAGGGCTGCAGTACCCGGTTCCTGACCGCCGATGCGTCAGACTGGCCGCGCCAGTGGTACGAGCGTCGCGGCTTCTCCACCATCGGCCACGCGCACTGCTTCGAACGCGGCTGATTGGAACGTAGCGGTGGCGTGCCGACGATCCTCTCAGCCGGCACTGACAACGGCCGTACGAGGCGGCGGCCGCGTTGGTTCAGTGCTCTGGCCAAGTCCCGGCTGACCTCCCTCGCGGCATCGAGATCGGACTGGGGCCTCCTCCCACGCGGATGTCAGTTCAACGTTGTGCCGCTCCAGCCTCGTGATCTTCCGCTGGAGCTCGTCGACGTCGGTCGGGGCTCCGGGCCCTGATACCTGCTATGCCCTGTGCTCCCAGCGTGTGCGACTGCCGTTTCTCCAGCTGCTCAACACGGGCGGATAAGCGGGTCTTGCGGGCCCGGGCGTTGGCGAGGCCGGCCTGGAGCGAGGCCCGGCTGACCGGCGAGCCGCTGGCCGGGTCCTTGGCTGCCGGTTCGAATGCGGCGGCGTGAACGATTCCTCCCGCCGGACGCGGCCTCAGGCCGCCTCTCCGGGTGTGCGCCCGTCGTGGCCCCGATGCCCGCGGTGCGGTCCCGTCGGCGAGCCCGGCCGACCGGCCCGTCCCCAGGGCGTCCCGTCGAGGACTGCCCCATATGTCCATTCTTGCTCCATTTCCCGGTGAGGCAACGGGGAGTGACTCCCGTCACTTCCAGTGACGAATGGGACATGGTTTCCGAGGGGCGGGGCAGGCGCGCCCGAGCAGCACCACCGCGGGAAGGCCGCGGTGGCCGGAATCGGAGGTACAGCGCGTCGTGTCCGAGCAGCCGACCATCCACATCGCCGGGACCTGGCGTTCCGCCGTGTCAGGAGCCACCCGAGAGGTCCTCGACCCGGCGGACGCCACGGTCCTCGCCGTCGTCTCCGAGGGCGGCACCGCAGACACCGACGCGGCCGTCAGCGCCGCCCGCGCGGCCTTCGACGGAGGGGAGTGGCCCCAGACCCCCGTCCTGGAGCGGGCCGCGCTCCTGCGGCGCACCGCAGACCTGCTCCAGCGCGACCGCGAACGCCTCGCCCTGCTGGAGAGCCGTGACGCGGGCAAGACCCTGGAAGAGGGACGCGTGGACGTGGACTGCGTCGCCGACGCCTTCCGCTACTTCGCCGACCTCGTCGCCGGCGAGAGCGCCGGCCGCGTCGTCGACGCCGGCACCCCCGACGTCCACAGCGTCGTCGTCCACGAGCCCGTCGGGGTCTGCGCCCTGATCACCCCGTGGAACTACCCGCTCCTCCAGGCCTCCTGGAAGATCGCCCCCGCCCTCGCCGCGGGCAACACCTTCGTGCTCAAGCCCAGCGAGATCACGCCGCTGTCCACGGTGGCCCTCATCGACCTGCTGGCCCAGGCCGGTCTGCCGGCCGGCGTCGCGAACCTGGTCACCGGCCCCGGAGACCCGGTCGGCGCCCGTCTGAGCACACACCCCGGCGTCGACCTCGTCTCCTTCACCGGCGGCCTCACCAGCGGTACGAAGGTCATGCGCGCGGCCGCCGACTCCGTCAAGAAGGTCGCCCTCGAACTCGGCGGCAAGAATCCGAACGTCGTCTTCGCCGACGCCTGCGCCACCGAGGACGGCTTCGACACCGCCGTCGACCAAGCCCTCAACGCTGCCTTCATGCACAGCGGCCAGGTCTGCTCCGCGGGATCCCGGCTCATCGTCGAAGAGGGCGTCGCCGAGCGCTTCGTCACCGAACTCGCCCGCAGGGCCGACCGGATCCGCCTCGGCCGAGGCACCGACCCTGGCGTGGAGTGCGGGCCGATGGTCTCCGCCGCCCAGCGCGAACGAACCGAGGAGTACGTGGCCTCAGCCCTCGCCGAGGGCGCAGTGCTCCGGTGCGGTGGCGAACGTCCCGACGGGCCCGGCTACTTCTACCGGCCGACCGTACTCGACCGCTGCCACCGCGGAATGCGCGTCGTACGGGAGGAGGTCTTCGGACCCGTCCTGACCGTCGAGACCTTCCACACCGAGGCCGAGGCCGTCGCACTCGCCAACGACACCGAATTCGGCCTCGCGGGCGCCGTCTGGACCTCCGACCCGGGCCGCGGTCGCCGTGTGGCGGGCCTGCTCCGCCACGGCACCGTCTGGATCAACGACTTCCACCCCTACCTCCCGCAAGCGGAGTGGGGCGGCTTCGGCAAGTCCGGCACCGGACGGGAACTGGGCCCCTCGGGCCTGGCCGAGTACCGCGAGACCAAGCACGTGTACCAGAACCTCGCCCCGCGCCCCGTGCGCTGGTTCGCGGGCTGAAGGAGGAGCACAACCATGACCACCCCCACACCCGTCCCCACCCCCACGGCACCCGAGCCCGAGCCCGAGCACGAGTACGACTACGTCGTCGTCGGCGGCGGCACCGCCGGCTCGGTGATCGCCTCCCGCCTGACCGAGGACCCGGACGTGACCGTGGCCGTCATCGAGGGCGGCCCCAGCGACGTCGACCGCCCCGACGTGCTCACCCTGCGCCGCTGGATGGGCCTGCTCGGCGGAGACCTCGACTACGACTACCCCACCACCGAGCAGCCCCGCGGCAACTCGCACATCCGCCACAGCCGCGCCCGCGTTCTCGGCGGCTGCTCCTCGCACAACACCCTGATCTCCTTCAAGCCGCTCCCCTCCGACTGGGACGAGTGGGCGGAGGCGGGTGCCGAGGGCTGGCACGCGGCCGCCATGGACCCGTACTTCGACAAGCTCCTCAACAACATCGTTCCGGTGGCGGAGAAGGACCGCAACGCCATCGCACGCGACTTCGTCGACTCCGCGCAGACCGCCCTGGGCGTCCCGCACGTCGAGGGCTTCAACCGCAAGCCCTTCCACGAGGGCGTCGGCTTCTTCGACCTCGCCTACCACCCCGAGGACAACAAGCGGTCCTCCGCCTCGGTGGCCTACCTCCACCCCGTCATGGACGAACGCCCTAACCTCCACATCCTCCTGGAGACCTGGGCCCACCGCCTCGAAATCGACGGCACCCGGGCGCGCGGAGTCCGCGTACGCGCCTCGGACGGCACGGAGTCCCTGGTCACCGCACGCCGAGAGGTACTCGTGTGTGCCGGAGCCGTGGACACCCCGCGGCTGCTGCTGCACTCCGGCATCGGCCCGCGCGCGGACCTGGAAGCCCTCGGGATCCCACCGGTGCACGACCTGCCCGGGGTCGGGGAGAACCTGCTCGACCACCCCGAATCGGTGATCGTCTGGGAGACCGACGGCCCCCTGCCCGAGAACTCCGCGATGGACAGCGACGCGGGCCTGTTCGTCCGCCGCGACCCCGCATCGGCCGGGCCCGACCTGATGTTCCACTTCTACCAGGTCCCCTTCACCGACAACCCCGAGCGCATCGGCTACCAGCGCCCCGCGCACGGAGTCTCGATGACCCCGAACATCCCCAAGCCGCGCAGCCGCGGCAGGCTCTACCTGACCAGCGCGGACCCCGAGGTGAAACCGGCCCTGGACTTCCGCTACTTCACGGACGAGGACGACTACGACGGCCAGACCCTGGTCGACGGCATCAAGCTCGCCCGGAAGATCGCCGCGACCGAGCCGCTCGCCGGCTGGCTGGGACGCGAAGTGTGTCCCGGCCCGGAGATCACCGGCGACGAGGAGCTGAGCGCCTACGCCCGCTCCGTCGCGCACACCGTCTATCACCCAGCCGGCACGTGCCGGATGGGCGCCGCCGACGACCCCGCGGCCGTCGTGGGACCGGACCTCAAGGTCCGCGGGCTCCAGGGCATCCGCATCGCGGACGCCTCCGTCTTCCCGACGATGCCCGCGGTCAACCCGATGATCGGAGTGCTCATGGTCGGAGAGAAGGCAGCCGAGCTGGTGGCCCGGGAGGGTGACGCCCGATGAACACCGCCCCCGCCACCGCCCCCGCGCCCGCCACCCCCACCACCGCGCCCGCCGACGGCCCCGCCGGGTCCTCCGTCTTCTCCGTGGAAGGCCTCTGGAAGGTCTTCGGCCCCGACAAGGCCGCCGCGAAGATCCCCGGCTCCGCCGCCGCCGACCTGCCCGCCGCCGAACTGCGCGAGCGCACCGGCTGCACCGCCGCCGTCCGCGACGTCACCTTCGACGTCCGCAAGGGCGAGGTCTTCGTCGTGATGGGTCTGTCCGGATCCGGCAAGTCCACCCTCGTGCGCTGCCTCACCCGGCTCATCGAGCCGACCGCCGGCAGCCTGGCCATCGACGGCGAGGACGTCCTGGCCATGGACACCGCCCGGCTGCGCGCACTGCGCCGCCACCGCGCGGCCATGGTCTTCCAGCATTTCGGTCTGCTCCCGCACCGCACCGTCCTCGACAACGTGGCGTACGGACTGGAGATCCAGGGCGTCGCACGCGGCGACCGCCGGGCCAAGGCCGCCGAACTCCTCGCCAAGGTCGGCCTGGACGGCCTGCAGGACCGGCGCCCCGGCCAGCTCTCGGGCGGCCAGCAGCAGCGCGTCGGCCTGGCCCGCGCCCTGGCCGCCGACCCCGAAGTGCTTTTGTTCGACGAGCCGTTCAGCGCCCTCGACCCCCTCATCCGGCGCGAGATGCAGGATGAGGTGGCCCGCCTCCACCACGACGAGGGCCGCACGATGGTCTTCATCACCCACGACCTCACCGAGGCCCTGCGCCTGGGAGACCGGATCGCGCTGATGCGCGACGGCCGCATCGTCCAGCTCGGCACGCCCGAGGAGATCGTCGGCTCGCCGGCCGACGACTACGTACGGGACTTCGTCCGCGACGTCCCGCGCGAACAGGTGCTCACCGTCCGCGCTGCGATGCGCCCCGCCGCCGCCGGGGAGAGCGAACAGGGGCCCGCACTGGACCCCGCCACCACCGTGGCCGAGGCCATCCAGACCGTCGCCCGCGGCGGCGGTCCGGCCCGCGTCGTCGACGGCGGCCGCTGCCTGGGCGTCGTGGACGACGCCGGGCTGCTTGCCGTCGTGGCCGGCCTCCCGGACCCGACCGGACGGGGGGTGGCGGCATGACCTGCCCCGAACGCCCCCCGACCCTTGTCCCCGACCCCCGGAGGTGGTGCGCATGACCGCGACCCCGACCCCGACCCCGACCCATGCGCCGGCCGGCTCCCGTGCGGCGCTGCCCGCGCAGGCCCGACCGTCCTCCGTCCGGCCCGCGGCGGCCCGGCCGGCTTCCTCCACGGCCGCGCCCACCGCTCAGGACAGTCCCCGCAGAGGCCCGCGCGGCCCGCTCGCGAGCCGCGCTTTCCTCGTCCCGATGGGCGTCGCCCTGGTGCTCCTGGTCCCGCTCGCCGTGGCCTTCCCGGGTTCCGGCAGCTGGCCCCCGGCCCTCGCCGCCGACCTCTCGGGCCCGCTCGGACGCGCCGGTGACTGGATCATCGACCACCGCGACAGCCACCCGCTGTTCCTCTACTTCTTCGGCCACGTCAGCAACGCGGTCGTGGTGTGCGTCCGCGCCGTGTACGTCCTCCTGCTGGCCGCCGGATGGACCGGGGTCACCGCCCTGGCCGCCCTGGTCGCCTGGCGCCTCGCGGGCGTCCGCCTCGCGCTGACCTGCGCCGCCGCCTTCGCCGCCTGCGGACTGCTCGGCATGTGGGTGCCGACCATGCAGACCCTCGCCCTGATGGTCGTCGCCGTCGCCGCCTCCGTCGCCATCGGCGCCGTCCTGGGCCTCGCCGCGGGGCTCTCCCGGCGCGCCGACCGGTTGCTGCGCCCCGTGCTCGACACCATGCAGATCCTGCCGGCCTTCGCGTACCTGCTGCCGATGGTGCTGGTCTTCGGCATCGGCGTGCCCGCCGCCGTCCTCGCCACCGTCGTCTACGCCGCCCCGCCGATGGCCCGCCTCACCGCCCTCGGCCTGCGCGAGGCCGACGCGGGCGTCATGGAAGCGACCGCCTCGCTCGGCGCCACCGGCCGCCAGCGGCTGCTGACCGCCCGCCTCCCGCTCGCCCGTCGACAGCTCCTGCTCGGCGTCAACCAGGCCATCATGACGGGCCTGTCCATGGCCGTCATCGCCTCGGTGATCGGCGCGGGCGGCCTCGGCGACCGCGTCTACCAGGCCCTCGCCTCCGTCGACGTCGGCGCCGCCCTCACCGCCGGCATTCCGATCGTCCTGCTCGCCGTGGTCCTGGACCGCACCGCCGATGCCGCGGGCCGCCGACTCGGCGCCCACACCGTACCGGCCGGCGAACAGCCGCTGTTGCGACGGGTGTTCGCCGGCGGGTACGGCCGCCTGCTCACCCTCCTCGCGGCGGTCGCCGCCGCCGTCGCCGGCCGGATGGCCGGCACCACCGTATGGCCCGACTCCTGGACCGTCTCCCTGGCCGATCCGGTGAACTCGGCCGTCGCCTGGATGACCGACCACCTCTACTCCGGCGTACCCGTCGTCGGCGGCACCGCCGACTGGGCCGCCCGGTTCACCGGCTGGATACTCGACCCGCTGCGCAGCGGGCTCCAGGCCGCCCCCTGGTGGCTGCTCCTGCTCCTGGCCGGTGCGCTCGCCCTGCGCGTGGGCACCTGGCGCACCGCACTGACCGCGGTCCTCGCCCTTGCCACCGTCGGCGTGCTCGGTGTGTGGGAAGCCTCCCTGGACACGCTGTCCCAGGTCCTGGCCGCCGTGGCCGTCACGCTCGTCCTCGGCTTCGCGATCGCTGTGGGAGCCGCCCGCAGCGCCAGGGCGGACCGGCTGCTGCGGCCCGTCCTCGACGCGTGCCAGACCCTGCCGCAGTTCGTGTACCTCATCCCCGTGGTCGCGCTCTTCGGCGTCGGCCGCGCCCCGGCCGCCGCCGCCGCGATCGTGTACGCGCTGCCCGCAGTCGTCCGGATCACCGTGCAGGGCCTGCGCGAGGTGGACCCGGCCGCCGTGGAATCCGCCCGCTCGCTCGGCGCGACCCGCTCCCAGCTGCTGCGCCAGGTCCAGCTGCCGCTCGCCCGCCCCGCACTGCTGCTCGCCGTCAATCAGGCCGTGGTACTGGTCCTCGCCGTCGTCATCATCGGCGGCCTCGTCGGCGGCGGCGCCCTCGGCTACGACGTCGTCCTCGGCCTCGCCCAGGGCGACCTCGCCACCGGCCTGGTGGCCGGCGCCGCGATCGTCTGCCTCGGCCTGTTCCTCGACCGTGTCACCCAGCCCGCGAAGGAGGCCTGACATGCGCGACACCCACCCCCTGCGCCCCCTGCGCCATCTGCGCCGCCGGAACGGCGTGGCCGTCCTCGCCGCTGCGACCGGACTCGCCGTCCTCACCGGCTGCGGGGCCGCCGACATGACCCGCCAGTCCTCCCCGTACGCCGCCGCGCAGGGCGCCAAGACGGTCACCCTCTCCGTTCAGTCGTGGGTCGGCGCCCAGGCGAACACCGCCGTCGCCGCCTACCTCCTCGAACACGAGCTGGGCTACCGCGTGGACACCGTCCAGGTCGACGAGGTGCCCGCCTGGGACGCCCTCAGCCAGGGGCGCGTCGACGCGATCCTGGAGGACTGGGGCCACCCCGAGCAGGAAAAGCGGTACGTGGAGGGGAAGAAGACCGTCACCCGCGGCGGCGACCTGGGAGTGACGGGCCACATCGGCTGGTTCGTCCCCACGTACTTCGCAGAGGCGCATCCCGACGTCACCGACTGGAAGAACCTCGACACGTACGCGGACCAGCTACGCACCCCAGAGAGCCGCGGCAGGGGGCAACTGATGGACGGCTCGCCGTCCTACGTCACGAACGACAAGGCGTTGGTGAAGAATCTGGGCCTGAACTACGAGGTGGTCTTCGCCGGATCCGAGGCTGCCCAGATCACGCAGATCAAGCAGTTCGCCAAGGAGCGCAAGCCCTTCCTCACTTACTGGTACGAGCCGCAGTGGCTCTTCGATCGGGTCCCGATGACCGAGGTGAAGCTGCCCGAGTACACCGAGGGCTGCGCGGACGACCCGGAGAAGGTGGCCTGCGCCTACCCGCACACGCCGCTGCAGAAGTACCTCAACACGCGGTTCGCCCGGTCGGGCGGTGAAGCGGCCGACTTCCTGAAGAAGTTCCGCTGGACGAAGGCCCAGCAGAACGAGGTGTCGCTGATGATCGCCGAGGAGAAGCTGTCACCGCAGCAGGCGGCGAAGAAGTGGGTCGAACGCAACGCATCCGTCTGGAAGCCCTGGCTGGCCTGACGGCCCTGTCGGCCCCAACGGCTCCGTCGGCCCCGTGTCCTCCCGCCCCGCCCCCCGCCGGGCATAGGACGAGGACGCGGGGCCCGTGCTCGCGTTGACGACAGGCCGTCCTCCGACACCGAAGGCGTGCCGTGGCGGAGGCCGGAGCCCGACGGAACGAGCCGGCGCCGGTCCGGGTCGCCCGCTCCACCGGGGGCGACGAGCCGTCCGTGACGTCCGGCGCTGCGCCAACCCGGCAACGTCTCGCGGACCTGCCCCGCGGACACCCGGGGAAGGACCGGGCGCGACGTACGGTCGAGCGACCGGCCGGGCTCGGCCGGCCCGCCCCGACGACGTGACCGGAACAGGAGCAGCCGTTGCTTCTCTACGCCCAGATCCCCGCGCGGCGGAACCGCCAGATCCTTGCGGACCTGATCGCGCTGCTCCTGATCGCCGCCGCGGTGAGATTCGCCCTCGCCGTGCACGGCGCGATCATGCAGCTGGCCGAGCCGGGACGGAAGGTGGAGAGCTCCGGCGACAGCCTGGCCGCCGCCCTCGACGACGCCGGGGAGACGGCCTCGCGGGTACCGCTCGTCGGTGACCTCCTCAAGACGCCGTTCCGGGCCGCGGCCGACGCCGGCAGCGGGCTCGCCGACGCAGGACAGTCACTCCAGGACATCGTCGGCCAAGTGGCGTTCCTGGCCGCACTCGGCCTGATCGTCCTCCCCGTCGCCCTCGTGCTCCTGCTGTGGCTTCCGCTCCGACTGCGCTGGATCCGTCGCAGCGCCACCATGCGCCGCCTGCGCGACGCCCCCGGAGGCGCCGACCTGCTCGCGCTGCGGGCCCTCACCGGACCTCCGGCCGAGCTCGCGGCGGTCCCCGCCCCGCCGGGCGGCCTCGCCGATGCCTGGCGCCGCGGCGACCGGGGGGTCATTTCCGCCCTGTCCGAAATCGCCCTCAGGCGAGCGGGCCTGCGGCCGTGACGGCGGTCTGGAAGGATCAAGGGCGACGGTGCCCTTGATCGCTGTTCCCCGGCCGTCGGGGCGGTGCAGGGTCAAGGGTGGGAAGCGGTGCGAAGGTCGCATCCACCGCACCATGCGAGGGCTGAGGAGGAACCGATGAGCGTGGCCGACGGGGGGCGGCAGTGGCCGGACGAGGTCAGCGTCGAGAACGCGAGGGCGACGCTGCTGCAGCTCCTTGCGCGGGCGGGAGTCCCGTCCGATGACGCCCGGCAGCTGCTCGGGCTTCTGGAAGCGGGCGCCCTGGCTCTCGCGCACGACGAGCTGAGCGCCGCTCACCGCGCTGCTGAGGAGAAGGGCGGGGAGGGGGTCGGCGCCCGAGCCGTCCTGGCGGATCTCGGCGCCGTCGCCGAGCGGACCCTGGTACGGGCCGTCGGCGCGGCAGGACAGCAGGGACCGGCGGGGGAGCACCCCAGAGCCAGACGCATGGAGGTGGAACGGGCCCGCGTGGCGGTCACCCCTTTGTACTTGTCGTTCACCGAGGTCTCGGAGCTGGATCCCGAGGTGACGGACGAGGTCCTCGCCGCGGTCCTCGGCACGATGAGCCCCCGGCAGCGGGCCGGGTACGCCGGCCGGCTGACGGAGTTCGCGACCCGCCACAAGGACCGGCTGGAGCGGATGTTCGCCGGTTATGGACCGGGCAGCGCCATCAGCGTGCACGGCCGCTATTCGCTCCTCCACTCCGCCACGAGCATCGCCGTGCTGGAGCGGCTCGCCGCCGCACCGCGCGAACTGCGCGAGGAGTGGGACGCCGTCGAGCTGCCGCCCGCCTGGCTGGACGGGCTGACAACCGCGTGGAACGCCCCGGCCTGACCACCCCCAGGCCGCGCTCGTACGGTCACCGCCGCCCGTGCCACCGCCCGTAGCGCCGCCCGGACCACCCGGGCGAGGACGGGCCGGTGCGGCCGATCACCCGCGCGGGCACCGGACCGGCCGGGCCCGCGCGCCGCCGGGGGCACCTGCACAGGTGCGGACAGCAGTGGACAGCCGCCGCCTCCGCCAGGCATGGAAAGTGGACACCGCCCGGCCCGAGTCTGTGCGCCATGAACCTTGCACGCACGAAGCACACCCCGGACGCCCCGCCCCGCCCGGGGCCCGCACTCGCGGCGCTGGCCGCCGCACAGTTCACCGTCATGCTGGCCACCTCGATCGTCAACGTGGCCCTGCCGCAGATTCGGGCCGGGGCGGGCCTGTCGGACGGCGGCACCACCTGGGTGGTCAACGCCTACGGCCTGGCGTTCGGGGCGCTGCTCCTCGCCGGGGGCCGGGCGGCCGATCTCCTCGGTCGCCGCCGGGTGCTCCTCGCCGGCCTGGCGGTGTTCGCGGCGGCGTCGCTGGCGGCGGGACTCGCCGCCTCCCCGGGCCTGATGATCGCCGCCCGCGCCGTGCAGGGCCTCGGTGCCGCGGTCATCGCCCCGGCCGCGCTCGCCCTGGCGATGGACCTCTACCCACCCGGCCCCGCCCGGGGGAGAGCCCTCGGGGTGTGGGGAGCGGTCTCCGGGGCGGGCGGCGCGGTCGGCGTCCTGCTGGGCGGCGTACTGACCCAGGCGTGGGGCTGGCCGTGGGTCTTCCACGTCACCGTCCTCGGCGCCGGGCTGGTGCTGGCGGCCGCAGCCGTGCTCGTACCCCGGGACGCCGCCCGTGGCAGCGGCCGGTTCGACCTGCTGGGGACCGCCACTGTCACCCTCGCACTGACCTGCCTGGTCTGGGCACTGACCAGCGCACGGGCGCTGGGCTGGACGCACGCCGGAGTGCTCGCCGCCCTCTTCGCCGCCGCCGTGCTCCTCGCCGCCTTCGCCGTCGTCGAACGCCGGCAGACGGACGCCCTCATACCGCCGAGGCTCTTCGCCACCGGGCAGGTCGCCGCGGGCAACCTGCTGATGGCGCTGCTGGGGTCGGTGTGGATCGCGCTGTTCTTCTTCCTGCCGCTCTACCAGCAACAGGTCCTCGGCATGAGCCCGCTGACCACCGGGGCCGGCCAACTGCCCCTCGCCCTGGCCAACATGCTCGGCGCCGTCGCGGCACCCCGGATCTCCCGGCGTGTCGGCGCCACCGCGACCGTGGTCGCGGCCCTGCTCACCGAGGCCGCGGGCATGCTGTGGCTGTCCCGGATGACCGCCGAGGGGACCTACCTCGTCGACATCCTCGGCCCCAGCGTCCTGGTCGGCCTGGGCCTCAGCGTCGCCTTCGTCCAGCTCACCGCCCTCGCCGTGGACGGCGTCCCGCGGCAGGACACCGGCCTGGCCGGGGGACTGGTGAACACCACCCGGCAGGTCGGCGGCGCGATCGGCCTCGCCGCCCTCGCCACCCTGGCCGGATCCGTCACCGCGAGCGCGGGCGGCCACCAGCCCAGCCTCGAAGCCCTCACCGCCGGCTACCGGGCCGCCTTCGCGGTCTCCGCCGTGATCCTCGCGGCCTCGGCGCTCCTCGCGCTGCCGCTCACCCGCCGGGGACGGCGCCGCTGCCGGGCGCTCCTCCCGTGCCGCCCGCGCACAGCCACCACCCCGCCCGCACAGGGCGAGGCAGCGCAGCACGCACCCGCTCCCGCCCCCTGACCCCGGACCCGACGCCCCGCCCCCCACCGCAGCCGACCCGACCCGTTCCGCGAAACGAAAGGACACCGCATGTACACCATCGACACGACCGCCCCCGTCGTGGTCAGCCTCAGCACGCGCATCGAAGCGCCCCTCGCCACCGTCTGGTCGGTGCACACCGACGTCGACGCCTGGCCGGCCTGGAACGCCGGTGTCGACCAGGCCCGCCTCGACGGCCCGATGGCGGTCGGCACCCCCTTCACGTGGCTGACCCACGGCATGAGCATCACCTCCACCGTCCGCGAGGTCGTCCCCGGCGAACGGATCGTCTGGGACGGGACCGTCCAGGGCATCGCCGGCATCCACGTGTGGACCTTCGAAGCGGCCGGCGGAGGCGTCGTCGTGCGCACCGAGGAGTCCTGGAGCGGAGCCCCCGTCGCCACCGACCCCGACACACTCACCACGGCCCTCAGGACGTCCCTGCAGAACTGGCTCGACTGCCTCAAGGCCCACGCCGAACAGTCTGCCTGACCAGCGCCCCCGCACCCGGGCCGGGAGCGTCGGCGTCAGCCCGGCAGCCCCCCTCCGCGCCAAGGTGCGCCACCCGCTCCCGCCCCGGGCGCCCGTCCGCTCCCCTCCCCACTCCCGGAGACCTCCACCGTGACCAGTACCGCCACCCTCCCGCCGCCCGGCGGCGCCCGTCCCGACCCCGGCCCCCGTCGACCGAGCGAGGTCGACAACCGTGCGGCGTACGCCGGCTTCGGACTCGCCTACCTGCTCGGCCACGGTGCCACCGCAGCCTCTCACGGCGACAGCCCGCTGCTCGGCTTGCCCGCATGGCTCCCCACGGTGCTGCTGGGCGCAGGTCTCGTGACCGGCATCGTCCTGGCCGCCG
The DNA here is from genome assembly GCF_042742535.1 of Streptomyces sp. NPDC058880. NCBI lineage: Bacteria > Bacillati > Actinomycetota > Actinomycetes > Kitasatosporales > Streptomycetaceae > Streptomyces > Streptomyces sp. NPDC058880. The sequence goes on along the minus strand of NZ_JBHYMC010000012.1, from coordinate 5,025 downwards.
CGGCCGCCCTGCGGGCCCAACGCGGAGCCCCCGCAGCGGAAATCCTCTCCGGCACCCTGCTCGGCACCGCCTGGATCGCGGGGTTCGCCGCCCTGGCCCTCGCCATCACCGGCCTGACCTCGGTCCTCGACGCGCCGGAGCTCCAGACCGTCCTGTGGCCCGCCGGATCCGGCATCATCGTCGGCCTGCTCTACCTCGCCGAAGGAGCCGTACGCCGCAACGTGCTGCACTACTGCCTCGGCATCTGGCTCGCCCTGACCTCCGCTGCCGTGCTCTTCCTCGAAGCCCCCCGCCTTCACTGGGCCCTCGCCACCGCGTGCGGCGGCGCCTACGCGCTGGCCACGTTCCTCGAAGCCCGCCGCCTACGATCGCCGGCCGGACCGGCGCGCGACTGACTCCGCAGACGGTACGAGGGCCCCGGGCTGCCCCAGGGCCCTCGCCCGCTTCTCCGCACCAACGGCCTCACCCCGTGAGGATCGTGGATGCTGTGCCGTGAGGGGCGAGGGCTAGGCTCGTGACCGATCACGGTTACCGACGAGGGGGTTTCGAGGTATGAAGGGGCGAGTGACGGCGGTCAGTAGCAACGGGGAGCATGCGTTCACCAAGCCGAACCGGGACAGCGTCAGGTTGCTCACCGGACTTGGTGTGGAGGGGGACGTGCACGCTGGCGTGACGGTCAAGCACCGCTCGCGCGTCGCGCAGGATCCCACCCAGCCGAACCTGCGCCAGGTCCACCTCATTCATGAAGAGCTCTTCGCCGAGGTTGGCGAAGAAGGCTTCAAGGTGGCGCCCGGCGAACTCGGCGAGAACATCACCACGGGCGGCATCGATCTGCTCGGTCTGCCGGTCGGCACATTGCTGCGCATGGGTGGCTCCGCCGTCCTGGAAGTCACCGGCCTGCGCAATCCCTGCCTGCAGATCAACATCTTCCGGGACGGTCTCTTGAAGCAGGTCGTCGGTCGCGATGAGGCGGGGAACGGCGTGCGCAAAGCCGGAATCATGAGCATCGTGCGGGAAGGCGGCGTAGTGCGCCCTGGCGACACCATCGAAGTAGAGCTTCCCAACGGTCCGCACCGACCCCTGGACCGGGTCTGACCGGTTTCCCTAGCAGGCAGTGACATGAAGACGGCCGCGAGAGTTCTTGAGGCGTGCCGCCTCGGAGCCGCGCGCCCCTAGCGTCCCGGGCCCGCCCGGCTGCGCACCCCGCACGGAGCAACACCCCGGCCGCCCGATCCACCGCGCCCGGGGCCCGCAGCACCGACCCGGGCCGGCCGGGCCCGTACGCGATCCGGCGTGCCCCGGACTGCGCCGTCCCCGGCGGCGGGATATCAAGGGGCGGTGAGGGTGACGCTCCGGCGGTCACCGCCCCACGGCTGAGGAGTAGGTCTCGTGGAGTTCGAGGTCAATGGCGCCCGGCGCACGGTCGACGTGGAAGGCGACCCGGCCGCTGTGGAGGTGGTGCGCGACCGCCTGGGACTGACCGGGACCAAACTGGTGTGCGCGGGCGGCGTCTGCGGGGCCTGCACGATCCAGGTCGACGGCGAGCCCCGGGTGTCCTGCCTGACCCCGGCGGCCCGGCTGGCCGGTCGGCGGGTCACGACGGCGGAGGGCCTGTCGGGCCACCCCGTGGCCCGCGCCTTCGCCGGTGAGGACGCCCTCCAGTGCGGTTACTGCACCCCCGGCTTCGTGGTCGAGGCGGCCGCCTTCTTCGAGCGCTGGCGCGCCGGACACGGCACCACCGAGCCGGACCGCGAACAGATCGCCGAAGCCCTCTCGGGCCACCTGTGCCGCTGCGGCGCCTACGAGGGGATCCTCCGGGCCGTGGCCGCGGCCTGCGCCGGCGCCTACGACGCGACGCCGACCGGCGGCCCGACCACGGTCGTTCCACGTGCCGAAGCACCCGAGAAGGTCGACGGATCGGCCCGCTACACCACCGACCTGCACCCCGAAGGCCTGCTGGAGGGCGTGATCATCCGCTCGCCCCACGCACACGCGCACGTACGCTCTCTCAAGGCCGGGGACCTGCCGCTGGTGCCGCTGCTGCCCCCCGACGGCATGGTGCGCTACGTCGGACAGCCCGTGGCCGCCGTCGCCGCGCCGGACCGGGCCGCCGCGCGGGCGGCCGCCGCCCGCGTCGTGGTGGACTACGAGGTGCTGCCGGCGACCCTCGACGTACGGCAGGCCCGGACCGGGGACGGGCCGACCGTCTACGCGGACAGGGCGGCGCGCAAGCGGGCCCCCGGGTCGGGCGACACCCCCCAGCTGGTGCCCGCCCGCTGGCGCGGCAACCTGCGCGGCCCGTCCGCCATGAACAAGCGCCCCGCCGCGGCTGTACGCCGTATCCAGGAAGCGCGGAGGAAAACCCCCGAAAGGGTCGTCGAAGGCGTCTTCACCGCCGCCGCGCAGACCCACACCCCCCTCGAACCGCACGCCTGTCTCGCCCACTGGGCCGGGGAAACCCTTCACATCGAGGTGTCCACCCAGTCCGTGCGACGCGTTGCCGAGCTCGCCGCCGAACGCTTCGGCGTCCCGGTGGAACGCGTCGTGGCACGTGCCGTCCACGTCGGCGGCGGCTTCGGCTGCAAGATGGGCCTGACCTCGGACGTCGTCGCAGCGGTCGAGCTCGCCCGGCTGCACGGCGCCCCCGTACGCGTCGTCCTGGACCGGGACGAGGAGCTCACCGACGGCGGATACCGGCCCGGTTCCCGCATCCGGCTGGCCATGGCCGCCGACGCCTCCGGCGACCTCGGCGCACTCGCCATCGACGCGCACAGCGACGGCGGCGTCTCGGTGGGCGGCTCCGTCGCGGCCCTCGCCCGCTTCATGTACGGCAAGGCCCCCCGCAGGCTCCGCGACTTCGACGCCGTCACCCACCGGCCGCCGGGCGCCCCCTTCCGCGGACCGGGCGGACCCACCATGTGCTGGGCCCTGGAGCAGGCCGTCGACGAGATGGCCCGCCGGCTCGGCCAGGACCCCATCGCCCTGCGCCGCCGCTGGGACGGCAACCCCAAGCGGCACGTCCTGTACGACTGGGCCGCCGCCCTTCCGGTCTGGACGGGCCGTCGCGGCGGCACCGGGCGGTTCCGCCGCGGAGTCGGCGTCGCGGCGGCCAACTGGCTGTACTTCCTCGACCCCGTCACCGAGGTCGAACTCACCGTCGAGGACGGGGTCGTCGTCGCCCGCTGCGCCGTACAGGACATGGGCACGGGCTCACGGACCGTGCTGCGCCGGGCCGTCGCGCAGGCGCTCGGACTGCCGGAGACCAGGGTGCGGGCCGAGGTCGGCCGTAGCGACACCGTCCACGGCCCCACCTCCGGCGGCAGCCGCACCACACCGTCCCTGGTGCCTGCCGCCGTGGACGCCGCCGTCCGGCTGCGCGCAGCGCTCGGTGGCGCCGACGTGGCGGCCCGGCTGGACGCGGCGCACGGCGTACGGGTGACCGGCCGACGCACCCGTGACCGCCGCGGCTACGTCACGCCCTTCTCCCTGGGCGGTATCGCCGTCGGCCGCGGTTTCACCGGATCGGTGCAGGTCGCCGAGGTCGAGGTGGACACGCGGCTCGGCCGGATCCGCCCGCTGCGGGTGTGGAGCGGCATCGCCGCGGGGCGCATCCAGGAAGACCGGCTGGCCCGGAGCCAGTGCGAGGGCGCCGTCGTCCAGGGCATCGGCTATGCCCTGTACGAGGAGCGCCGCACCGACCCGGTCACCGGCCGGGTCCTGACCGAGAACCTGGAGGACTACCGGATCCCCGGCATCGGCGACACCCCGGAGATCACCGTCCACTTCCACCAGGAGGGCTTCGACCACGTCCCCGGCGGCGGGGTCGGCCTCGGCGAGATCGCCACCTTGCCCACGGCGGCATGCCTGGCCAACGCAGTCCACGACGCGACCGGCTGGCGCCCGTACGACATGCCCATCCGCCCCGACCGGCTCCTGGAAGGACTGGGTACGTGAGCACCGAGCCCGATCCCACCGTCCTGACCGCCCTTTCGGACACCGTACGGACCCGCGGCGGGGAACTGCGGGCCGGCGGCACCGACACCGGCGCCCGGAAGCACAGCGGCGTCTCCACCGGGCCGTTCACCGACCTCGACGGCGCCACCGCCCTGCACGGCACCACGGCGCTGCCCGACGGTGGACTGCGGATCGGCGCCCTGACCACCCTCGCCGCGCTGGCCGCCGATCCACAACTGCGCGCCGGCTGGCCGGCCCTCGCGGTGTCGGCCGGCACGGCGGCCACCCCGCAGATCCGCGCCGCGGGCACATTGGGGGGCAACCTCCTGCAGCGCAACCGCTGCTGGTACTTCCGCAATCCGCACGTCAGCTGCCTCCAGAAGGGCGGCGCCGGCTGCCCGGCGCGGGACGGCGACCACCACTTCGCCGTCGTCACCGGAGCGGGCCCCTGTATCGCCCCGCACCCTTCCACCCTGGCGATGGCCCTGCTCACCTACGACGCCGAGGTCGAGATCCACGACGAAGAGCCGTGCAGCGTCGCCGACTTGTACGGCGACGGAGACCGGCTCCACCAGAGCGACCACCTGCTGCCGCCGCACCGCATCCTGACCGCGGTCCGGCTGCCCGCACCGCTGCCCGGCGAACGCGCCGCCTACCACCGGGCCACCAGCAGGGCTTACGCGGAGTGGCCCCTGGTGGAGGCCACGGCGCGGCTTACGTTCGACGGCGACACGGTGACGCACGCCGCGGTTGCGGCCGGCGGCGTGGCACGTGTCCCGCTCCGGCTGCCGGAGGTGGAGGCCGCGCTGATCGGCCGGGAAGCCACCCCGGTGACCCTCGCCGCGGCGGCCGCGACGGTGCTGACCCGCTGCCGGCCGCTGCCGCGGACCGGCTACAAGACCACGCTGTTCCGCGACACCGTGCTGGAGGCCCTGGAGCAGGCGGTCGGCGCCGCCGCGCCTGCCCGCGGGGACCACTGAGACCGCGTTTGAGATCTGCCGTGTCCCGTTACTGGGGCGTTCGTTGAGCTCGTCGTGAGTGGTGTTGGGGGTGGGTATCCGTCGGACCTGG